>JAZQDL010000062.1:0-63893 GCA_045546835.1 Faecousia sp. | reverse complement strand
GGAAAAGGGCACTGCCGTGATCTTCGTAGGCGAGGATCTGGACGTTCTGCTGGAGCTGTGCGACCGGATCTTGGTCATTGGCTCCGGTAAGATCACCGGCTTGGTAGATGCCCGGACCGCAACCAAGGAACAGATCGGTCTTTTGATGACCAAGTCTGAAGCAATGAACACGCAGGAAGGAGGAGAAGGCAATGGCGAATAATCTTAAAAAGCACCGCGATCCCCTGCTCCACATTGCCAAGCGGGACAATATGTCCGCCCTGAAAGCCTGGCTGATCCGTGTGAGTGCTATTTTACTTGGCTTTTTGGTGATCGGTATTTTGTCCTCTATGCTGACCGGTGCTACCGTTAAGGAAGGCTACCAGATTATGTTCAAGGGCGTATTTGGCAGACTCCTGGAGGGCAAGACCACCCTTTTGTGGCGCTTTTTACAACAAACAGCCATTCTGCTGTGCCTCTCCCTGGCTGTGACACCTGCCTTCCGGATGCGGTTCTGGAACTGCGGTGCAGAAGGTCAGGCACTAATCGGCGGTCTTGCAGCTATGGTCTGTATGATCGAGATCGGCGACAAAGTGCCCAACGGCGTGTTGATTTTGATCATAGCAGTTGCCAGCATTGTGGCAGGCGCTATCTGGGGTCTGATCCCGGCGCTGTTTCAGGCGCAGTACAAGACCAACGAAACACTGTTTACCCTGATGATGAACTATGTTGCCACACAGATCGTTGCATATTATGTGTATCTCACCGGCTCCGGCTCCGGTATTATCAAGCCCGTAAAAACCGGTAACCTGCCTGTGATCTTAGATCAGAAATACCTTCTGAATATTCTGATCGTCACTGTGCTGATGATCGGCACCTATATTTACCTGAAGTATAGCAAGCACGGCTACGAGATCTCCGTTGTGGGCGAAAGCCAGAACACTGCCCGGTATGTGGGCATTGATGTGAAAAAGGTTATTATCCGGACGATGGCGATCTCCGGTGCGATCTGCGGCGTGGCAGGTATGCTGCTGGTTGCAGGTACAGACCACTCCATCAACACCAGCACCGTTGGCGGCCAGGGCTTTACCGCGATTATGATCTCCTGGCTGGGTCAGTTCAACCCCTTCATTATGGCGCTGATGTCCGCGCTGGTGACCTTCCTGCAAACCGGCGCTGCCAAGGTGGCAGACAGCTTCTTCTTAAACAGCGCTTATGCAGATATTGTTTCCGGTATTGTGATATTGTTCTTAGTGGGTTGTGAATTCTTCATCCAATACACCGTCAAGTTCCGTCACTCTAAGAAAGGGGGCGCGGCATAATGAATATGTTTATTGCATTTATCAGCTCCGCCATTCCTCTGGGCGTTCCCCTTCTGTACGGCTCTACCGGTGAGATCGTCACAGAAAAATCCGGTCACCTGAATCTGGGTATCCCCGGCATTATGTATGTGGGTGCAATCAGCGGCGTAATTGGCGCATTCCTCTACGAAATGGCATGCGACGCAGCTGCTGTGGCTATGGTGCCGGCGCTGGCAATTCTGATCCCTCTGCTGTGCTCCATTTTGGGCTCTGTGCTGATGGGTCTTGTGTACAGCTTTATGACCGTCACTCTCCGTGCCAACCAGAATGTTACCGGCCTTGCCCTGACTACCTTTGGCATTGGTATTGGCAACTTCTTCGGCAGCTCCCTGACCAAACTGGCAGACAGCGATCTGCCCATCATTGCATTGACCCGTACCAGTAATCTTTACCGCACAGCGCTTCCTTTCGCCGATGATCTGGGCTGGTTCGGACAGATTTTCCTGTCCCACGATTTTCTGACCTACTGCGCTGTGGCGATCGCCCTGATTACTTCCTTCGTGTTAAACCGCACCCGTGTGGGTCTGAACCTGCGTTCTGTGGGTGAAAATCCTGCTACTGCAGATGCCGCAGGCATCAATGTTACCAGATATAAATACCTTGCCACCTGCATCGGCAGTGCCATTGCAGGTCTGGGCGGATTGCAGTATGTTATGGCATTTGCAAACGGCGTGTGGTCCAACAACGCCTTCGGTGACCGTGGCTGGATGGCAATTGCGCTGGTTATCTTCGCACTATGGAAGCCCACAATGGCGATTTGGGGTTCTTTCCTGTTCGGCGCACTCTGCAATGCCAACAACTATATCCGCGGTCTGGGTACTGCAACCCAGGAGCTTTTCAAGATGCTGCCTTATATCGTGACTTTGCTGGTGCTGATCATCACCAGTATGCGTAAAAAGCGGGAGCATCAGCCGCCTCAGAGCCTGGGCCTGAGCTACTTCCGGGAAGACAGATAACGCTATTAAAGGGCGCGTTCAATTTGAACGCGCCCTAAAACTATATTGGTTTGCAACATTACAGGTTATAGTATTTATCAAACTCTGCAGGATGAGGAATGGCGGAAAGGGCTCTGCACTCAGCTCGCTTCGTTTTGATGAAATTCCGGAGCAGCTCCTCCGGGAATACGCCGCCGGCTGTCAGGTATTCATAGTCCTTTTCCAGGCACTCCAGTGCCTCGTCAAGAGATACGGGCAAGCCCTGCAGCTTTGCCTTTTCCTCCTCCGGGAGGTTATATAGGTTCATATCGTAAGGACCCCAACCGTTTTTGTGGGGATCGATCTTATTCTTCACGCCGTCCAGACCTGCCATCAGGATCGCCGCATAGCAGAAATAGGGGTTGCAGGTGGCATCGGGGTTGCGCAGCTCAAAGCGGCGCTTGTCCGGGCTCTTTGCATAGGCAGGAATCCGGATGACTGCGCTTCTGTTGGAGGTTGCGTAGCCAACGGTCACCGGTGCTTCGAAGCCGGGAACAAGGCGCTTAAAGGAGTTGGTGCTGGGATTTGTGATGGCGCACAGAGAGCCGATGTGCTTGAGGATGCCACCCATAAAGTAATGGGCAGTTTCGCTCAGGTGTGCATAGCCGTTGTCATCGGAGAATACCGGCTGGCCGTCCTTAAACAGGATCATATGCACGTGCATACCGCTGCCTGCCTCGCCGTAAATAGGCTTGGGCATAAAGGTTGCGCTCTTGCCGTATTTCAGGGCGGTGTTGTGGATGATATACTTGATCATCATTGTGGCATCCGCCATATGCACCACTTCCCCCAGCTGGGGCTCGATCTCATACTGACCGGATGCTGCCACCTCGGGGTGGTGGTAGTTGATCTCGATGCCTGCCTCCTTCATCAGCATACACATCTCGCTGCGGCACTCATAGGAGGTGTCAAAAGGCTTGGCAATGTGGTAGTTTTTCTGCTTGGGAACGACTACGCCGTGGCCTTCGTTGTCGGAGTTCCAGTAGGACTGGCGGGCATCCACAGTTGCGCCGATGTATCTGCCGTCCACACTCCAGGTAACATCGTCAAACAGATAAAATTCAAACTCCGGCAATATCTTCATTTCGTCTGCAACACCGCTGTCTTTCATATAGGCAACTGCCGCCTTAATGATATTCCGGGGGTACTGGGCAAGGGGGCGGTTTTCGGGGATGTCGATGATCATTGCATTACCGGTCATAGACAATGTGGGAATTTCGCAGAAAGGGTCTACCGTGGCAGTGTCCGGATCGGGAATGAACACCATATCGCTCTTTTCCACCACTGCATAGCCATAGTTGGAGGCATCAAAGCCGATGCCGCTTTTCATTGTGTCCTCAGAGAAGTTTTCTGCAGGAATGGTGACGTGCCGGTACTGACCGTTAATGTCCACCATCTTGAAGTCCACCATCTTGATGTCTTTTTCTTTAATAATTGCAAGGATGTCCTGAACTGTTTTTGCCATAGTTAGCACCTCTTTTTGTTAAATTTAATATTAGTATATATCAACTGTTTCTTTGTTGTCAATAAATATCCGTTAAAAAACACCGCCCAAGGGCGGTGTTTTCGATCAGTTGGAAAACTTTGGGGGATTGACCGGGTTGCCTGCAAAGACATTGGGGCCGGGATCGGACAAGGAGAAATACATTTTTGCTGCTTTCGTTGTGCCGAAATCCTGATTAGAGCCGGAGTTCTGCACTTCGTTGAAGGCATCCCGGAACATCTGATTGTGGGCCTCCTCCCGGTTGAGCAGGAAGTCAATGGTTTCGCGCACCTTTTTGTCGTGGATCTGGCGGTACAGATACTCATAGACCACCTTCGCCCGCTGTTCCGAAGCGATATTACTCAGAAGGTCTGCACACAGATCGCCGGTCACGGTCACATAGTCTGCCGTCCAGGAATAGCCGGAGGCATTGATCAGGCCCGGATTTAAGCCTAAGATCACGTGACTCTGGATTTCCCCTGCGTTGACTGTGGCTGCGTCCACATCGTGGCCGTTGAGCAGATTGATGGTCTGGGCAACCATTTCCATATGCCCCAGCTCCTCCGCCGCAATGTCCAGAAACAGATCCTTGATCTTGGGGTCTTTGATCCGGAAGCTCTGGGACATATACTGCATCGCCGCCTTCAGCTCGCCGTTGCCGCCGCCCAGCTGTTCCTGCAGCAGTGCCGCATACTGAGGGTTGGGCCGTTCGATCTCCACCGGATGAAATAACTGCTTTTCGTGCTTGAACAAGCACACCACTCCCTTTCAATGTGATATGCTTATTCTTCCATTTTCTTCCGAAAAATATACCTATTCACCGCCACAAACGATGTGTTGATCAGGTTATGAAAATCATATCGTCAGCTATTTAATCTCTATATGCATAAGAAACGGCGGGAGCAAGCCCCCGCCCTACAAAGGTGTACGTAGGGCGAAGGTTTACTCCCGCCGTAAGCTCTTTTTTTATAAATCAACGCAAATGTCCTTTATCCGGTGATTTGAGATGTATGTTCCTTTTGGCGCTGGCAGAGCCATTGCAGCACTTCCGGCTGATTTTTAAAGCCATCCACTGCTTGGGCGGCATATTCGCCGCTGAACACCCGCCCTACCAGATCGGTGAGTACCCCGTAATTGTGGCTGTACTCCTCTGTGATCTGAAGCTTTGCAGAGGTTTTCAGCTGGTCGAAGAAAATTTCCGCCGTTTTTTCATTAAAATCTGCTACGATTCTTCCGTTTTCAAAAACCAGCGTTGCGCCCCGCTGAGGCGTATCACAGTTTTTCTTCATATGCAAGTGGATGCCCACACCGTCGCAGGACGCTTCCATCCGGATCTCGTGTACATACTGGGTGTAATCCGCATCGGAGAACTCCGTAACCTTCCATTTGGAAACCGGACCGCAGAAATTAGCCGCGATCAGCACATTATGCACAAAGGTCTCAAACAGATGCCCGCCTGTTTTATGGTCAGCGACCCATTTCCGCTGATCCGCGCCCTCGAAAATACACACATCCGCACAAACCTGCTTCCCCAGCAGCTTGTGCCACTTATTCACCAGCGGTGCGTTCTCGATCTGCAGGTATTTTGCATAGGCGCTGCAGCGGGGCTTGTCCCCCTGTGCCAATGTGGCAAGATAAGTAAGGGGCAGCGCCTTTTCCAGAATATAGTAGCTCAGGAAGAACAGGCGGTTGCTGTTTTTCGACTTTGCCAAAAGCGCCTTCACTTTTTCCAGATCTTCCGGCTTTGTTGCGATGGGCTTTTCTACAACCACCAGCCGCGCCTTTGTTTTCAGCCCCTGCTCCATATAGAAAAGATGGGACTGGGGCGGTGTTTCCACCCAGATGATACTGTTGTTACTCAGGTCTTTATTTAGTTTTGTGACGACCTGCTGCGGTGTTTCCAGATATTGACACACCGGCAGCCTGTCCTCCGGGGAAACGGTTTCCAGATCATAGGCACTGACCTCTACGGTATAGTCACTGCAGTTAAGGGCAGGATACAATCTGCTTTTTACCACATCTCCACAGCCGATCACCAACATTTTCGCCTTTTTACCGCATTTTTTAACATTCTCTCCAGGGAAATTGGAGATGATCATACCAATGACGATCGCAGAGAGCAGATAGCTGCAAACTGTGATCAAAAGGGGTGTATTGTCACCGCCGCTGCCAAGAAGCCCTGCCAACGCCTCCCGGAAGCTGATGGAATACAGGTGCGCAAAGCACACTGCCTGGGTAGGAATGATCAAAATAATGGTGGTTATGTATTCCAGCTGGTGGTAGATGGTGTAGCCCAGTTCAAAAAACCGCCGGAACACTGTATAATACAAGATCCACAGGCTGGATTCAAACAGGTAATACATTACAAGGATCTGCAAAAATTTATTTGAAACCTGGAAATGGTGGGTCACAGAAAACACAAGGGTAAACAGCAGAAAGTACACCTCACCCAGCCAAGGGGGAACATCCGGTCTGCCGGAGGCGTTTTCTGTATAGCCGAATTTACGCCATTGCGCAAGCGCCCGATAGCCCACCTTTACGTGTTGATAGAGTGACAGTACACGGAAAAACCAGATCGTCCACAGCAGACTGCTCGCAAAGATTGAAGGCTCTCTGCGCGCCCATTTATAGGAAGTAATATCCGGTTTTGTAGACCGCTTGCAAAGGGCATCAAAGAACCCTTTCAGTAGTTTCTTCATAATAACTCCTTACTGATAATAGCCACTATAGGCTACGCCCAGCGCTGCCATATCTCCAAGGGACTCGCCCAGCTTTGCAGGCAGGATCTTCAGTCCCTCTAAAGATTGGGGCAAAGCCTCCTGCCGTAGCATTTCATACATATGCGGCTCGATCAGGTCCTGTGCCCGCTGGAAAATACTGCCGATCACAATCACCTGAGGATTCAGAATGTCCACCAGCACCGCAATGCCTCTGCCCAGATCCTCACCGAACTTCCGATAGACCTCCTGTGCGGCTGCATCCCCGTTTCTGGCGGCATCTGCAAGGTCTTTTGCACTGCCAAGTCCGTACTGTGCCATTCCGCCGCCGCTGCAGCAGCCTTCAAAAGAGCCCCGCTTTCCATAGCCAATGTGTCCGTCCGGATGCAGGCGGATGTGACCGGCTTCCCCTGCCATATCGCAAGCGCCGGAATAGGGTCTTCCGTTCAGGATCAGACCGCTGCCCATTCCTGTACTGCAGGTTAGAAATACTGCGTGATCGTATCCGGCAGCATTGCCCCACTTCCATTCAGCAATGGCGCAGGCATCTGCATCGTTTTTCAAAAATGCCGGCCGCTTGAAGCGTTCCTCCAAAATCTGCACAATTGGTACATCGTCCCAGCCAGGAAGATTGGGCGGCGACATAATCACCCCCAGCTCGGAGCTAAGCGGTCCGCCGCAGGAAACGCCCAAAGCCACTACCTCTTCAGTGAAAACCTCGTCGCCCGCCTCCAGAAGCCGCTGTAAGGTCGTTTTGTAATCGGTGGTTTCAAAGCGCACCTTTTTGAGAATATTGCCCGCCTTGTCACCCAAAACAACAGCACATTTTGTGCCGCCAATATCAAACCCGAGAAATTTCTCCATTTTGCGTCCCTCCAATCGTTCTAATCATACAACATATTTTCATTCGATGCAAGGCTCGCTTTAAAAAAGAGATCACTATAGTCAAACAGCACCATCCAGACCAGGATGGTGCTGTAAAACTATTAGTGCCCTTTTCGGATCACACCGCAGGCGATCTTCTTTCCGGCGTTACCGGCAGGCTGAGAGTGGAAGTCGTCCGGGTCACTGTGGATCACCACAGTCCGTCCGATAATCTCCTTCACAGAGAATCGATCTGTTTTTACAGACAAATATGCATTTCCTTGGCATTCCAATAATGGCGGCAGGTCACCTGCGTGTTTCGGATGTGCTTGGTCAGTTGGATTATAATGGCTTCCTGTTCCGGAAAAGTCCGTTCCGGAACAGCTTTTCCCTTGATGGATGTGGAATCCAAAGAAGCCTGTTTTACTTTCCATAGGCAGACCAAAAAACCTTGCCACGATCAACACACATCCGTTCTCTTGATAAAACTGAACGCATCCGGATAACCGTGGTGCTTCCACCCCACCACGGATCTGCGCCACCGCATCCGGACATTTTCTGCAATATTGCATTATATCACCTCATATCAGCCTATGTTTAAAAACGACTTTTGTTATAGAATCTTTCTCCGCTGGCTTCACTCTGGACACCTACGCCTATGTCACCACCTCGGCTCAGAAAGAAGCCGCCGAAACTATGGGACAGGTCCTCAATATGTGAGTAATAATGTATAACTCTACAAAAGCAGTTTTCACGCAGACGAACCACCGTTTCCAAACGAAAACGGTGGTTCGTCTTTAGCTATAATATTCAGGATTAATATCCAATTTCTTTTAATGCTTTTTCAATTTGGTCTTTATTAAATCCGTAATGCCGCATTTCTTCGGCCAAACCAGCTCTAGACGCACCCTCACAATTCTCTTTTGCATAAAGCACTGCTTGTTCATCCCAATCAATATCCATATGTGCAACTGCAAATTTGGCATCCGCAACCGGATAGTTTTCATTTTCGACCAAGCAGAAGTTAATCAAGAAATCAGGTCCACAGTGCCAAAATGAAATTTCATCATACGCACATATAACAGCATTTTTCTGGCTAAGCGTAAGTTCCACTGTGTACACTCTAGTTTCAATTTCCTGATTGCACACTGTACAAACGATCGCTTCTGTGCCCGCTTTAACAGTTCCATCCGGATTAAAAATGTAATCTTCTTTTACTTGCCAATCACTTTGGGTATGCGGCAGTTTTTCTATATTTTCTTTACATTCTTTCAAGCATCTATTGCAAACACCTGCACGTTCTCCTTCTTCTGCACAACTTGTTTCTTTTGTGATAGTCCAATCATTGATAGCGTGTCCCAACGGCTCTCCATCTGTTAACTTACAACTATTACAGGTTTTTGCCTCCGTACAAGTTGCGTCACTCCAACTATGCTCAATGGATTCTCCTTGGGTCAATCCGCACAGTGTGCAATGCTTTGCTTCTTGACATGTTGCTTCGATCCACTCATGCTCCAAAACTTCGCCTTCGGTTTCACCACAACCTGAACATGTTTTAGGGGTCATGCATGTTGCTGGCTCCCATTCATGTGTATGCCCACAACCTGTTAATGCTGTGCTAAAAACGAGAATTACTACGACTAAGATTAAGATTTTTTTCATTTTTTCTTTAAGATAAATAATACTTCACAGTCCTTGGTTATCGCTTTCCCCTCCCTTAAGAACATACAATCCCTAGAAAATAAAAAGTGCGGCTACCGAAGTAACCGCACAAAAAACGCAAACTCCGATAGTCGCCAAACCAATTCAATACAAAGAGCATTTCTGCATTCATACTGATGGAATTTGCATTTTTATCAAATTCATAGTATGAACGCAAAAAAGGGTATATTATCCCCATAAGAATACAAAAAATAAAATGCACCTATTGTATATTAAATTGGTTTGGCATACTTAGTCTATCACAATTTTGCAAACAATTCAATATAAAAGAAAAATCCCGGAACAAGTCCGGAATTCATTCGTATAAGTACTGTTTTTTGATACTTTATCCACTAAAAGCCCAACTACTAGGGTCAGCACATGGGATAAAACCGATTTTTCTTGAGTGTTTTATATTATTTGCGTCGCAGGAGTATTATACGCCACATCAAGTTTTAATGCTAAGCGTATGCTAGATGATTTTTGCCGCTAGAAAAATTTTATTTTCTATGGTATGATAATTTTATAACCTACAGTAAACTCAGCATTGTCGCAAATGAATCATCAATTATTACTCTTGTTTCAGCTAATCAAAAAGAAAGAGAGGCTAGATTATGACTAAAGAATTAGAGGAATATAAGCTTTTGGTAGATATATATTACAAGGAGGTAAATTTATTTTATTCTAAAACGACAATTTTTACCACCATTCAACTTGGCATCCTTGCCGGTGTAATCGCAGGCTACGATATATTAATCGCATCGCCTGGTTTGTTTAGTATTGGCATTGTACTTATGATCCTTCTTTCAGTAACACAAATCTTGATTGCTGTTCGTGGTAACACTGTAAACGAAGCATTAATACATACATTAGCAGAATTCGAAACGAAGAACGGATTTACCCTTTTAAGCGATTTCTCAAAAAACACAAAAAAATTAAATAGGATTGGAAAAATGAACTTTCCTTCCTATGCAATGATCTTTCTTTGCGTGCTTTTCTTGCTCGCATGGATCATAATTTTACTTATTGTATTATTTCCACATATTAAAAATTTCCCCCTATTACTTGATTTCAGAAAAACAACAGGTCCAATTCGTATTATTGTCTTGTGTGTTTTTTCTATGCTGTTCGCAGTTACAATGAAAATATCTGACTTATTAGACGAACATGGGTTGCGTCTATTTAGGGGCTCGCCGTTTTTCTTTAGCTTCCTATGTGCAGCATTTGGATGTTTGCTGATTATTTCTGACATTACAATTGCAAATATTATTTTCGCAATGATTATGGGCTTTGTAGTTAGAAAGCGAATAGATTATGCTAATCATATTTTTGCTTTCGTAATTTTAACATCATGTTTCTTAATCTATTCTAACTTAATTATAGGTATATATTTCCCTTTCCTGTCCGTGATTATTTTATTGGGCTTTCTAAAGGATACAAAATATAAGAAAAATAATTCAAAGTTTATAATGTTTGTAAATAAAGTTTACTTATTTGTGCCAATAATCTATGCATTTCCATCATTAGTTTATAGCATTTTGTCTTCGGATTGGGACGTTTTCTTCGTTTTCTTTACATATGACCTCTCATATAATATAACTCGTCTGATTGGCGAACGAGGCTTACATTCCAAAAATAAGGTTGTGGCATAAAATCATATCGCTTCCCAAGGACAATATTGACTATGCCAAATATTCAAGAAATCAAAAAACTTTTACTCCGAACTAACGCCAGACGGTAGGATATGTTGCCGGGAGATGGCAGCTAATAAAACAAGTAAACAATGGAAATACCTTTCCGTGAGATAACTCAGAGCATTATTAGCGGTCAAAAATTGGTACGCAATAAACAAAGAATAACCCTCCCTTCCGATGAATGCGCAAGCTGTATTGGAAGGGATTTTGTGTTAGGATATTTATTTTATCAGGGAAGGGATTGCCACACCAGTGTGCGCACTGGTTCGCAATGACAACGAAAGGTGGTATGCTGTTTTGTGATGCTTTGTCCAAGCGGTGATATTCTATTATGGGTCTAAATATGGGTCAGACACAAAACGGCAGAATTAGGGGTAACTATTTCACCCCATAAACAAAGAAAAGTTCCGAAACCTAAGTGGTTTTCGGAACTTTTATGGTTGCGGAGGCAGGACTCGTTTGCATTTTACATCCCGCAAGTATGCGGAATGTAAAACAAAGGTTCGCCGCCATATAAACTGTCGGCGGCAACGCTCGTCCGCGTTGCATTTAGATTATTTGAGTCCTTTTCCATAACCAAAAAAGAAAACCATCCGGATGGATGGTGTTCTTTTTTGGTTGCGGAGGCAGGACTCGAACCTACGACCTCCGGGTTATGAGCCCGACGAGCTACCAACTGCTCTACTCCGCGATATGGGGCTTGGTTTCCCAATTGCTTAAGTATTGTATCACGAGAATGTCCGTTTGTCAAGGACTAATTTGGCGACAATGTCCGACAGTATTTATGCTGGAGTAAACAAAATAATTGACAGCTACATTGATTTTTACAAAGGGCATATCCAGTTAAAAACTGGAGTAGCGCTGCTGACGCTGCGCCACTCCGCTTAATCTTACATAGGACCTTTTTGTGCTGTCCGCACAAACTGGGGCTGTTCACCCTTTTTATCAAAAAACTTCCTGTATGCGTCGGATGCCTGCTTGCAGGCGGTCTGGATCAACACCGGCATTTTTCAGCAAATCTTCCTCAGTGCATATGCCGTGGGGCACTGCCCAAGCGCCTGCATCTGTACCGGGGGCAACGAAACCTTTGTAGTTTGCTAAATTTTCTTTGGCATTTTCTAAAATCTTTTCCACATCTGTTTCGGAAAAACGCCCTTTACCCCGGAGATTTGCTATGGTAGACAGGGTCGGCACCCAAACTGTCCCTTGCGCTTCCATTGCTGCCAGCGCATCTTCATCCAAATAAGCGCCGTGTTCCACAGAGTCCACGCCAGCCTCTGCTGCCGCCTCCACCGTCCGGGCGCCGTTGGCGTGGACCATTACCGCCATTCCCTCGCCATGGGCGATGTGGATCAGCTCACGGATCTCCTCACCTGGAAGTCCCGGTTCCGTGAGTACGCCAAATTGGTTGAAATCCATCAGTCCGGAGATCATAATTTTAATAAAATCACCGCCATCTTTCTTTGTGCGGATAACCAATTCTTCAAATTCTTTCATTGTTTCATAGCCTGTGCCGATAAAGCCGCCGTAATGGCCTTTTCGGTGCAGCGGTGACAGAGGCGTGCGGTAAGTGATACCGTATTCCGGTGCAAGCTCCCGTGCCATTTTACCAACGCCCCAGCGGTCACCGCCATCCCGCAAATATGCATAGCCTTGCTCCTGATACTTGGAAAGTGATTGCCGGATAAATCCCTCGTCTGGTTTTTGGCTGTGGCGATGGATCGCTGTCTGCCAGTTATACCCATCCAGCACCATATGAATATGACAGTCCGCTTTCATACCAACACCTCTTTTCTCCCACAGTATAGCAAATCCATAAACAAGATGTCAAATTTCTATTTATCGGTTGGCTATTGTAGGGCGGGGGCTTGCTCCCGCCGTCGATAACTGAGCTTTTTAGCGGCGGGAGCAAGCCCCCGCCCTACGGCGCACCTAATCGTCAAACTGAAATTTGAAAATTTTAACCCCCAGGGGGGCTTACGCTCCGGAAATAAGGGTGCTATAATCCCTTCAGAAAGAGAGGTAGCCACGATTATGAAAATGACAAGCGTAAAGAAAATGGTATTTACCGCTGTCTGTACCGCCCTATGTGTGGTGTTGCCGATGGCGTTTCATACAGTGCAGAATGCAGGGCAAGTTTTTCTGCCGATGCATATTCCGGTGCTGCTGTGCGGACTGATGTGCGGCTGGCCCTTCGGCTTTATTTGCGGACTGCTCGGACCTGCCCTCTCCTGCTTGCTGACCGCAATGCCCCCCATTGCGATGCTCCCCTCTATGATGGTTGAGTGTGCCGCCTACGGCTGTATCACAGGCCTTATGATGTGCTTTATCCATACAAAGAATCCCACCCTTGACCTGTATATCAGTATGCTCATTGCAATGGTAGTCGGTCGTGTGCTGGCCGGATTTGCCAAAGCCTGGATCTTCACCCCCGGCACTGCCCCCTTTGCCTGGGTCACCACCAGCCTGGTTGCCGGCATTCCCGGCATCGTGATCCAGTTGGTGCTGATCCCGCTGGTGGTATACTCCCTGACAAAGGCAAAGCTGCTGCCGGAACGCTATTCTAAAGGAAATCCTGTATGAACAAACAAGATGTGATCGAATTTTTCGACAAAATGGCATCCCAATGGGATGCCGATATGATCCGCTCCGACACCGTTATCCACACCATTTTGGATAATGCAGAAGTAACCGCCGGTGCTTCTGTTCTGGATGTGGCCTGCGGCACAGGTGTTTTGTTTCCAGATTATGTAAACCGAGGCGTTGCAGATATTACTGCTATTGATATTTCACCGGAAATGGCTGCCATCGCCCAGCGCAAATTCCCCCAGGTAACGGTCCTTTGCGGCGATGTGGAGCATACGCAGTTTGACCGGAAGTTTGACTGCATTATGGTCTATAATGCCTTTCCCCACTTTCCGGACCCGGAAAATCTCATCCGGGTGCTCTCCGGACTTTTAAATCCCGGCGGGACTCTGACCGTCGCCCACGGAATGAGCCGGGCGCACATCGACGCCCACCATAAGGGCAAAGCCAGCAAGGTTTCCGTGGGACTGATGCACGAAGATATGCTTTCCGATCTTTTCGCAAAATATCTGACCGTAACCGTAAAAATATCCGATGACCAAATGTATCAGGTCACTGGCGTACGCAATTGAAAATTGAAAGTTGAAAATTATGATCCGTCCGCGTTAGCGGACACATCCATTTTGCATTATGCATTTTGCACTTTGCATTTAAAGGGCGTGTTGCCAAGCAAGCAACACGCCCTTTGATTATTTTACTTACCGCAGAAGTCCTTTGCAACTTCCACGATATGGTCACTGGTCAGACCGAACTGCTTAAGAAGCTCCATAGCAGGGCCGGAGTGGCCGAACTCGTCGTTGACACCGATCCGGCGCACGGGAGTGGGGCACTTCTCGGACAGGACACTGCACACAGCCTCGCCCAAACCGCCGATGATGGAATGCTCTTCACAGGTGATGATCTTGCCGCACTTCTTTGCTGCTTCCACGATCAGATCCTCGTCGATAGGCTTAATGGTAGCCATATTGATGATCATGGCATTAATACCGGCAGCAGCCAGCTCCTCGCCTGCCTTGATTGCCTCGTAGGTCAGCAGGCCGTTAGCAATGATTGCCACATCGGTGCCATCCTTCAGGATCTCGCCCTTACCAATCTGGAAATCGTAGTCATCGCTGTGGAATACAGGAATTGCCAGTCTGCCAAAACGCAGATACACAGGGCCGTCCATCTCGTAAGCAGCCTTCACGGCAGCTCTTGCTTCCACATCGTCTGCGGGGCAGATGATGGTCATACCGGGGATAGAGCGCATCAGGGCGAAGTCCTCGCAGCACTGGTGGCTTGCGCCGTCCTCGCCAACAGAGATACCGCCGTGGGTGCCGCCGATCTTCACATTCAGGTGGGGGTAGCCGATGGAGTTGCGGACCTGCTCAAAAGCACGGCCGGCAGCAAACATTGCAAAGCTGGATGCGAAGGGAACCAGGCCCATTGTGGACATACCGGCTGCCACACACATCATATTTGCCTCGGCGATGCCGCAGTCAAAGTGACGGTCGGGGAATTCCTTTTTGAAAACGCCGGTCTTGGTAGCGGCTGCCAGGTCAGCATCCAGAACTACCAGATTATCGTGCTGCTTGCCCAGCTCGATCAGGGCTGCGCCGTAGCTGTCACGGGTTGCGATCTTCTTTACATCTGCCATAATTACATCGCCTCCAATTCTGCAAGCTGAGCCTTCAGCTCATTCATTGCTACTTCATACTCTTCGTCGTTGGGAGCTTTGCCGTGCCAGCCGCACTGATTTTCCATATAGGAAACGCCCTTGCCCTTGGTGGTGGTGATCACGATGGCAGAGGGAGCGCCCTTTGTTTCCTTTGCCTGATTGAAAGCTGCTTCAATGGCATCGAAATCGTGACCGTCGATTGCCTGGACCTTGAAGCCGAAGGCCTCCAGCTTGTCCACAATAGGATAGGGACTCATAACCTCAGCAACAGGGCCATCGATCTGCAAACCGTTGTTATCAACGATGATGCACAGGTTATCCAGCTTATAGTGGGCAGCAGACATGCAAGCCTCCCAGACCTGACCCTCTTCGATCTCGCCGTCGCCCAGCAGGGAGTAAACCCGGTTGGGTCTATTGGTGTGCTTAGCAGCCAATGCCATACCCACGGCAACAGAAACGCCCTGACCCAGAGAGCCAGTGGACATATCCACGCCGGGAACAGTGTTCATATTGGGGTGACCCTGCAGGTAGCTGTCGGTGTGGCGCAGGGTGGGCAGATCTGCAACCGGGAAGAAACCACGCTCTGCCAGCACAGCATACAGACCGGGAGCGGTGTGACCCTTGCTGAGCACAAAACGGTCACGGCCTTCCCACTTGGGATTTGCCGGGTCGATGTTCATTTCCTTAAAATACAGATAGGTAAAAACTTCCGCAGCAGAAAGGCTGCCGCCGGGGTGACCTGCCTTTGCGCCGTGGGTAGACTCAATTACACCCATACGGACCTTGCAGGCAGCGATTTGCAGTTGCTTCTTTTCACTGGCTGTCATAATATTCCTCCTAGTGTTTTACTTCTTTCAATGGCCCTTGCCATAATATGCAATTGTATTTTACCATTAACAGGCAAATCTTGCAAGTGTTTTCCAACAATTGCCGAAAAGTTTTCTGGAGCACAAACAAATTTCAGCTTATCGAACAGTTTGCCTAAAACGCACGTCATTGCGAACCAGTGCGCACACTGGTGTGGCAATCCGTTCTCCTAATAGAAAATCTTAGTTGTCGCAATATTTTTTGGGATGCGGTTTGCCACGTCGCGCTTTGCGCTCCTCGCAAAGACGTGGAGGTACGATAGATGTTAAAAACCAACAAAAACTGTGTCATCGCGAAACCAGTGCGCAAACTGGTTGTGGCGATCTCCGGGGTAAGATTTTGCACAATGTTACAATGGAGATTGCCACGGGCGCAAGCGCCCTCGCAATGACACGGTTGTCGATAGTGTTCCGTTCTGTCCGACTGGCCGATAAACAGAAATTTGTCGTTTTAAGTGTAACAAGACCCCCACCGGTTGGTGGGGGTCTTGTGTGTTTTTCTTACTTCACAGTGACGGAAGTGATGTGGGGGTTTGCACCCTCGTACCAGTACAGGAAGCCTTCCAGATCGATGGTATCGCCGATCTTCAGTGCCTCAACTGCTGCGTAAACATCGGTGGTGTTGTCGCACAGGTCGGACTCAACGCAGAAGTTGTAAACCTGATCGTTGATGCTCACATTGAAGTACAGGTCGCTGTTTGCGTCCTTAGAGCCGGAGCCGTCCCAGTTGTACAGGAAAGCAACCTCGTTGCCCTCTGCATCCTTGGAAGGAGCAACGGTCATACCGGTGAAAGCAACCTTCTGGTTCATATAGTCGATCAGCGTGTCGGTGCCCAGCAGCTCGGTCACATCCTTAGCCTCAGCCACAAAAGCCTCGCCCTCTTCGATGATCTCGAAGGAAGCCTCACTGATCTCAACTTCGCCGGACCACTCAGCCTTGAAACCGGTGACGCAGATCTTGGTGCCGGCAGTCAGCTTGGCATACTCGTCCTCGGTGCAAGCCAGACGGTAGATGAAATATGCGCCGTCAGCATCCTGGGTGTACAGGCTGGTGTTGCCATACTCAGCATTATACTTCTGAGCAGCCTGAATGGTAGCCTCGATCTTAACAGGTGCGTCAACCTCAGCAGCCATAAACTCAGCATAGGACATCACTTCCACTTCCGCAGCCTCGGTGGTAGCATCAGGAGGCAGGGTCTCTTCCAGACCGAAGGTAGCATCAACAGTAGGAGCCGTTGTGGTAGCTGCAGTGGTCTCGTCGTTGTTCTTTGCGCCGCAGGCTGCAAAAGCCAGCATCATACACAGCGCCAACAGGATTGCAAGAATCTTCTTCATTGTTCATTCTCCTTTTTAGTCATTGGGGTAGATTTGTTTGCGGTTCAACAAGGACATTATACAAGAAAAAAATAAATAATCAATAGGTATTCGTATTTTTTTCTTTTTTCTTGCGGACAAATGTGGCTGCAGCATACACACCCATCAGCACCCAGACCCCGGCAAGGGTACACAGCAGTACCACCGATGCCTTTGGCAATGCACCCAGACTTGCCTTTCCGGTCAGACCCTGATTGCCGCCTACCTGATCCAGCCGATACAGGGAGGTCATATCTGAAAACAGCGCCTGCATATATCCATCATCCACAGTTTCACCCCGGCGGGTGGACTTTCGCACATCCTCGATCATTTGTCCCGCTGCATCCCGGAGGGATGCAGAGCCGTTAAACACCGGCGTCACGAAGGTGTTGTCCACATTTCGGAGCAGCAGCTGGGCAGCCTGCAGCTTGATGTCATAATAAAAATCGTTGTCCTCTCCCCCACGGCTGAGATAATCCTGATATTCGGAGGTATTTTGTGCTTTGGAGGTAACCGGTACATAGCCTTCTGTCTGGGAATAGGCGATCTGCACCGCATCTGTAAGCATATACTGGGCAAAGAGCCAGCTTGCCAGCACCTCCTGGGGGTCTTCCTTATTGAACACACACAGCGATGGTCCCTGGGAGATCATTTGGGGGTTATCTGTATTGTACTGGGGAACGGTCATAACCGCTGTTTCAAACTGCACTATGTTTTCTTCCGCAATATCGATCAGCGGTGCGTCACTGCCCATCCATGTAGCGCCCGCTGTGGAGTCCACCGCAAAAATGCACTGGCCTGCATTGAGGAAGTTGGCAGGATAGCCGATGCTTTTGAAGGTATTGAATGCACCGGTTGCAGCACCGTCCCGGACGTCGTAAAGGATCTGCTTTGTAGCATCGTTGAATATCTGAATGTCTCCGTTTTGGGCACTGTAGCCTGCGTTTTGCTGGCGGAGCATCTGGATCATCATATTGTCCGTGGACTTATAGATGAAGGGGATCATCACCTTTTGTCCGTTGACAAGGAAATTTCCGTTTTCATCCTTCTCCATTGCCGCCTGAGAGACCTCCCACACAAAGTCCCAGGTAAGGGGCTGGGGCAGGGTGTAACCCAGCGTTTCCACAAAAGTCTTGTTTACATAACACGCTTCTGTGGAACGCATATAGGGAACGGCATAGTGCTGACCGTTTAAGACGCACTCGCTTAAAAACTGGGGAATGATCTCATCCCTGGAAGGTCCGTCAAACAAGACCTCACTGCCGCCAAGTCCATACTTTTCGTGGGCAAACAATCCGTCCAAAGGCACGACCACATTTTCGCCTGTCATATAAGTGGCGATATGGTCCGGATAGGTGATGCACACATTGGGGGTCGTGCCGGTGGCAATATTGGTAATCACATCATTGTAGATCTTCCCGTAATCTGTGTATAGGCGCAAATTCACTGTGATGTTGGGATACAGCGCCTGAAAGTCTGCAATTGCCTGCTTGTAAATATTCACCTGGGTGACATTGGTATCGTTCTTTGCCCAAAAGGTGATCTCATACTGCCGGGCGGTATCGAAGCTTTCCGGCACGGAAAATGCCTCTGCTTTCTTTGCGCCGTGACAGCCGCTCAGGCTGCACAAAACCGCCAGCACCAGTAAAAGGGCATACATTCTTTTCATCCCTTCATACCTCCTCTGGACACACCTGCCATAATCTTCTTCCGGAAGATCAGAAACAGCACGATCAGCGGCACGGAAATAACCACACCCGCCGCCATCATTGCAGGGATATTTTCTCTGCCCAAGCCGTTTTCCCGGATCTCCTGGATACCGTTTGAAACCAGGAAATATGCTTCGTCATCGGTGATCAATCTGGGCCAGACGAAGCTGTTCCAGCATTCAATCACCTTTAAAATGGTAACGGTGACCAGGGTTGGCTTGCAAATGGGGATCATAACCTTCCACAGATACTTAAAGTCCGAAGTGCCGTCTACCTTTGCGGCGTAATACAGCTCATCCGGGATCTGGGCGAAATTCTCTTTTAACAGATAAATGTAAAAAACCGATGCAACCGACGGCAGGATCAAGCCCATAAAGGTATTTCTCAGGTCCAGCTCTGTCACCGTTACAAAATTGGTTATGACCACCAGCTCACTGGGGATCATCATCAGCGCCAGAAACAAGGTAAAGGCTAAATTTTTCCCCTTAAAGTCCAGCCGGGCAAAGGCAAATGCCGCAAGGACCGTTACTACCAGCATAATTGCCGTGGTAGACAGGGTGAAGATCACTGTGTTTACCAGATAATCCCCCAAGGGAACAGCAGTGAACACTTCTTTATAATTGTCAAAGGTGGGGTTCAGGGTATACAGCTTGGGAATAAATTCTCCGTTGTAGGCTCCGTAGCTTTTCACAGAGCTAAGGATCATCCAGTAAAAGGGGAATAATACCAGCACTGCCCAAAGGGTCAAAAAGGTATAGACGATAATATTCCGGGCGATCCGCTTAATTTTAGCAGCTTGCTCCAGATTTTTAAATTCCTTTTCCATTTTGCATACCTCAATGATAGTGAACATACTTCCGGCTGACCAGCAAATTGATACAGGTGATGGTCAGCACAATGGAAAACAGAATGATCGCAGCTGCGGAAGCATAGGAGGGATAGCCGCCACTGTTTCCGTAGAGCATATCATAAACATAGCCCACAATGGTATTCATACCTGCGGCGTTGAGATTTGTGCCGAACAGCGCCACTGCATCGGAATAAGCCTTGAATGCACCGATAAAGCCGGTGATGATCAGGTAAAACAGGGACGGTGAGATCATCGGCAGGGTGATCCTTGAAAACATCCGCAGGCGGGATGTACCGTCTACCCTTGCGGCATTGTAGTAGTCCTGATTTACCGATGCCAACGCGCCGGTGAGGATCAGGATCTTAAAGGGCATAACCACCCAGACCGTATAGACACACAGCACCAGCATTTTTGCCCAGTAGGGTCCGTCGATAAAGTCTACAGACTCCCCGCCGAACCAGCCGATGAGCAAGTTCACAAGGCCGTCAGAATAGGCAGTCTTTTTAAACAGGATCATAAATACCAGACCCACTGCCAGTGTGTTCGTCACATAGGGCAGGAAATAAACGGTCTGATATAACTTCCGCACAGGCTTGATGGAGCTCAGTCCCACGGAAATCAGCAGGGCAATGCCTGTGGACAGGGGGACAGTCACAAGCACCAGGATCAGTGTGTTTTTCAGTGCCTGCAGAAAATAGGGATCGTGCAGGACGTAATTATAATTGTAAAGACCTACACCAAAAAAGGTCTGGGATGCGGAATTGTAGCCCTCCTCCAGAGAATACACCAGCACATCGATCAGGGGATACACCAAAAAAACGCCTAAAAACACCACAGCAGGCAAAAGATAAAGCCAGCCCTTCAGGTTTTGCTTATTCATACTGTTTCTCCTACTCGCAGCTCGGTTGTCTTGTGGAACAGGAACACCTTGTTCTTCTTCAGGTCAAACCGCACCTGGGGCACAGTTACATCTATCTTATTTTCCGCACTGACAATGGCGCGGATGGCGGTATTCTCACAGGCGGGATGGGTGCTGACCACCGTAATGTCCCGTCCCATAACCTCCACATTTTTAAGGCTACAGCAGAGCTTGCCGTTTTCATTGGGTACAAAGCCCTCAGGACGGATGCCCACATAAACCTCCTGATCCGCAACACCGGAAACCTCCAGCACCGCAGCTTCTCCGATATACAGCTTGCTGTCCTTTACACAGCCGGTAAGCACATTGATGGGGGGCGTACCCAGAAACTTTGCAACAAACAGGTTGGCAGGCTCGTCATAGACCTGCTGCGGCTCGCCGATCTGCTGCACGACGCCGTCCTTCATCACCACGATCATATCGGAGATGCCCATAGCTTCCTCCTGATCGTGGGTAACAAACACAGTGGTAATGCCGGTCTCGGTCTGGATGCGCTTTAATTCCTCACGAGTCTGCAGGCGCAATCTGGCATCCAGATTGGAAAGGGGCTCGTCAAGCAGCAGCACCCGGGGCATTTTCACCAAGGCACGGGCAATGGCCACCCGTTGCTGCTGACCGCCGGACAGCTCGTTGGGCTTGCGCTCTAAAAGACCGTCGATCTGCACCAGCTTCGCCGCCTCTTTTGCTTTTTCAAGCATCTGCGCTTTTGTGAGCTTGTCCTTCCCTTTCAGGTTCTGCAAAGGGAACAAAATATTCTGCAGAACTGTCAGATGGGGATACAGGGCATAATTCTGGAATACCAGTCCCACGCCCCGGTTTTCCGCAGGCAGATCGGTCACATCCTCATCCCCAAAAAAGATCCGTCCGGAAGTCGGGGTCTGCAGACCGGAAAGCAAATTCAGGGTAGTACTTTTTCCGCAGCCGGAGGGCCCCAGCAGACCGATCAGCTTGCCATCGGGAATCTCTGTGGTGAAGTCGTTGACCGCCACCACCTCTTTGCCGGATTTCTTATCCCGGGCAGGAAAAACCTTTGTCAGATTTTGCAGTGTTACTTTCATAATGCATTACCCTTCTTAAAGTAAAATATTACCTCTATTATATGTGCTTTTTTACAGCATTTCAAGTGGTTGTTTCTATGGGGTTGGTGCTTTCGCTGGAAAGTTTTTCCCGGGGTCTGTTTTTCCTTGACAAAAAGAAAAAAAAGTATTACTCTCAATGGTGTATATTGGGCAGAGAATATGCCCTTTAAGGAGTAGCAACAATGCGGGAAAGCGGCATATTAATGCATATAACCAGTCTGCCCGGCCCCTACGGGATCGGCGCACTGGGAAATAAGGCTTACGCCTTTGTGGATTTTTTAAAAAAAGCCGGTCAGAGTAAATGGCAGCTCCTGCCCCTGACTCCCACTGGCTTTGGTGACTCTCCCTATCAGTCCTGCTCAGCCTTTGCAGGAAATCCTTATCTGATCGATCTGCCTGCCCTCGTGGAGGAAGGTCTGCTGACACAAGAAGAAATAGACGGTATCCGCTGGAGCGATACAGAAGACCGGGTAAATTTCGGTCTTATCTACGAAAACCGCCAAAAAGTGCTGAAGAAAGCATACGGCCGATTTGAAGAAACCGAGGCTTTCCATCGCTTCTGCCGGGAAAACAGCAGCTGGCTTTCCGACTTCTCCCTGTTTCAGGCACTGAAGGACGAAAACCAAGGTGCGCCCTGGTATCAGTGGGAAAAAGGCTTAAAGCACCGCCAGCCGGATACCATCTGGAACGCCCGGCAGCGGCTGAAGGACGCCATCCGTTTTCACAGCTTCGTGCAGTATATATTTGACAGGCAATGGCGATCCCTGCACAGCTATGCAAACAAAAACGGCGTGCAAATCATTGGAGATGTGCCCATTTATGTGCCCCTGGACTCTGCGGATGTGTGGAGCACACCGGAGCTGTTTCAATTAGACAGCAAGCTGGACCCCATAGCCGTTGCAGGCTGCCCTCCGGACGCTTTTTCTGAGGACGGTCAGCTTTGGGGCAATCCCCTATACCGTTGGGATGTCCACAAGCAGGACGGCTACGGATGGTGGAGCCGTCGGATCAAGGCAGCGGCAGACCGATACGATCTTGTCCGGATCGACCATTTCCGCGCTTTTGAGAGCTACTGGTCTGTGCCCTATGGGGACGAAACTGCCCGGGGCGGTCAGTGGATAGAAGGTCCGGGTCTCCCCTTTATAAAGGCGCTGCCAAAGGTGGCGATGATCGCAGAAGACCTGGGCGTGATTACACCCCCTGTCAAAAAATTGCGGGATGAGGCTGGACTTCCCGGTATGAAGGTGCTGCAATTTGCCTTTGACCCGGATCACCCCTCCGATTATCTGCCCCACAACTGCACCCCCAACTCCGTTTGCTATACCGGGACCCACGATAATATGACCCTCCGGCAGTGGCTGGAGTCCTTGCCGGAACGAACACGGCAGTATGCCGTCCGGTATATGCACCTGACTGAAGAAGAGGGCTATGTATGGGGCGTGATCCGCACCGCAATGTCCACCCCCTCAAACCTGTGTATTTTTCAAATGCAGGATGCGCTGGAATTGGGCAGCATTGCCCGAATGAACTTCCCCGGCACACAGACAGGTCTGAACTGGACCTGGCGGGCAAAGGAAGGCTTTATGACCGATGCCCTTGCCGAGAAAATAAGAAGCCTGACGGCACTTTATGACCGCTTGCATTAATAGAAATACAACTCTGAGAATGGAGAATGAATATGGAATTTAATTGCCTGAACATCTTAAAGTGGACCCAAGCACAGCTGAAGTACACCTATGATGTATCTCTGCGAGAGGCCACTCCCCAGCAGCTGCACGAAGCGCTGGGTCAGTCGGTAATGATGGCCATTGCAGACAACTGGAGCAGCTCCAAGCAAGTACGTCTTCACAAGCGGAAGGCTTACTATATTTCCGCTGAGTATCTGATCGGTCGGCTGGTGTACTCCAACCTGTTTAATCTGGGTATTCTGGACGAAATGAAGCAGCTGTTTGCCGAGCAGGGCGTAGACCTTGCGGTTCTGGAGGACATTGAGGATGCGGCGCTGGGCAACGGCGGTCTGGGCAGACTGGCTGCCTGCTTCTTAGACTCTGCCGCCAGCTGCAATATTCCCCTGTCCGGCTACGGTCTGCGGTATAAGTTCGGCCTGTTCAAGCAGAGCTTTGACGAGCACGGCAGCCAGCGGGAAATGGCAGACGACTGGTCCAAGTTCGGTGACCCCTGGTCCTTCCGTCGGTATAACCACACCGTAAAGGTCAAATTCCCGGACCATACGGTTCTGGCTGTGCCCTATGATGTGCCTGTGATCGGCTACGGCACAAGCAACATCGGCACCCTCCGTCTGTGGCAGTGCGAGGCAGAGGAAGAACTGGATTTTGGCGCCTTCAACGATCAGGATTACCTCCGCGCCCTGACCCAGAAGAACAAGGCAGAGGATATCACCCGTGTTCTGTACCCCAACGACTCCACCTGGGAGGGCAAGCGCCTGCGCATTAAGCAGCAGTATGTGCTGTCCTCTGCATCCCTGCAGGATATGCTGCGGGTGTATAAGTCCGTTCACGGCAACGACCTGACCCACTTTGCTGACTACTATGCTGTTCAGCTGAACGATACCCACCCGGCAATGTCCATTCCGGAGCTGATCCGCCTGCTGATGGCAGAGGGTATGGACTTCGGTCAGGCATTTGAAATTGCCCGCAAGACCTTCTCCTACACCAACCACACGGTTATGGGCGAGGCACTGGAAAAGTGGCCGCTGGACCTGCTGGGCAGCGTTGTTCCGGAGATCGTGGATATCATCTGGCGGATCGACGAAAAGCTGAAAAGCGAGCATCCCAACCTGTTTGTCATTCGGGATAATACCGCCCATATGGCAAATTTGAGTGTGTATGTAGGAAGTTATGTAAACGGCGTTGCGGAGATCCACTCCCAGATCCTGAAGGACGACTGCTTCAAGGATTGGTATCAGGCATTCCCGGACCGTTTCCAGAACAAGACCAACGGCGTGACCCCCCGCCGCTGGATGGGTCTGTGCAATCCGGAGCTGACCCAGATGATCAAGTACCGGGTAGGCGGAGATTTCCTGAAGGATCTCCACAAGCTGCAGAAACTGAAGCCGATGATCGACGAGGATATGATCCGTCAGTTTAATGCCATTAAGCGCCAGAAAAAGGAGCAGCTTTGCCAGGTGATCGCCCAGAAGGAAGGCATTAAGTTAAATCCCGACTTCCTGTTTGATGTGCAGGTCAAGCGCTTGCACGAGTATAAGCGGCAGCTTCTCAATGCCCTGAGCATTATGGATATCTACTTCCGGCTGAAGGAAGGCGCGCTGCCGGACTTCCAGCCTACGGTCTATCTGTTCGGCGCAAAATCCGCCCCCGGCTATGCCCGGGCAAAGGCAATTATCCGCTATATTAACCGGATCGCAAACCTTATTAACAACGATCCGGATATGCAGGATAAGCTGAAGGTGGTATTTGTTCAGAACTACAACTGCTCTTATGCTGAGCATATTATTCCCGCTGCGGATATTTCTGAGCAGATCTCCCCCGCCGGCACGGAAGCCTCCGGCACAGGCAATATGAAGCTGATGCTAAACGGCGCTGTGACTTTGGGCACGCTGGACGGCGCAAATGTGGAGATCGTCAAGGAAGCCGGAATGGAAAACAACTATATCTTCGGTGCGACCGTGGAGCAGATCAATGCTAGCCGGGACGCCTATAATCCCCGCTGGATCTACGATCACAACCCCCGCCTGCACCGGGCGATCGACACTCTGGTGGACGGCACTGTCCCCACGGACAACGATCTGCGGGATCTGTACCACGCGCTGCTGGACGGCACCTCCTGGCACAGAGCAGACCACTACTTCCTGCTGATGGATTACGAGTCCTATGTGGAAGCCAAGCTGCAGGCAAACCGGGATTATGCAGACCGGCTGAATTTTGGCAGAAAGTGTCTGATGAATGTAGCAAGCGGCGGAAAGTTCTCCTCCGACCGGACCATCCGGCAGTACGCCGAAGAGATCTGGCATATCGAGCCTACCCAGAATTAAATCACAAGGGCGCGTGCGATGCACGCGGCCTTGCTTGTTGTAAAATTGTCAAATTTCAGTTTGACGATTAGGTGCGCCGTAGGGCGGGGGCTTGCTCCCGCCGCTAAAAAGCTCAGTTATCGACGGCGGGAGCAAGCCCCCGCCCTACAATAGCCAACCGATAAACAGAAATTTGACAACCGGCAAAGGTGTCCTAAACAAAATGAGCGTGCCGTAGCACGCTCATTTTTTCTTATACCCCAAAGTTTGTCATAAAGTTTTTCAGCATTGCTGCGCATTCTGCGCGGGTAGCTGTACCGGCGGGGTCCAGGTAGAACACGGTGGAACCGGTTGTTCCCTTGCCGCTGAGAACACCCTGGGTCACAGCCCAGTCCATTGCGTTCTTGGCATAGCCAGAAACCTTATTGCCGTCGGCAAATCTATTGATCGCACCGGCATTCAGAGACAGGTCACAGCCCTTCATCTTGGCATACTTATACAGCATCATTGCTAGGTCCTGACGGGTAATGTTCTTACCAACGCCAAAATTCCCGTCCGGTGTGCCGTTTGCTATATCCTTGGATTTTGCCCAGAGGACTGCCTTTGTGTACCAGGTGTTCTGCACATCCAGGAATTCATTTACAAGGCTTACAGAGGGCTTTCCTTCTGCATTGTAAAGGACCTGAACGAACTCCTCACGGGAGATGGGGCTATTGGGATCGAAGCGCACAAGACCGCTTACATTATCCGTGCCCTTACCTGCCATCAGACCTCTGACATAGGCATAGTTAACGGACTTGATTTGCCAGCTGGTCTTGCTCACATCCGCAAAGTCAGCACCTGTACCATCCAGCAGGTAATACAGATCGCAATTTCCGCAATGCTTTGCCTGCTTTGTGCCAAGCTGGGCATCGGTAACCTCAAAATGCCAGGCAGCATCTTTGAAATCATTGTTGCTGTATTCGATTGTCATACTGTTTTTTACATCCTGTGTGCCGAGGCAGAATACCGCTGCCAGCTTATTACAGACCAAAAATGCAGAATTGTCTACGGTTGTAACGCTTGCAGGGATGGTAATGCTGGTCAGGCCCTTGCAATCATAGAATGTGTATTCCTTAATCTGAGCAATGCCGTCAGGAAGTGTGACGCTGGTCAGACCACTGCCGGAAAAAGCATAAGTACCGATGGCTGTCACACTGTCCGGAATGGCAATCTGGGTCAGACTGCTGCAGTTTTGAAATGCACTGTTGCCAATGCTTGTTACACCCTGGGGAACGTTGACAGTGGTAAGGGCTTTACAGCCGCTGAACGTATACGCACTAATAGTGAGAATGTTATTCGAAAGGGTAACGGTCTTCAGGCTGCTGCAGTTTTGGAACGCTCCCTGATCAATGCTAAGTACGCTATCCGGGACAGTAATCTCAGTCAGCGCAGAACAACTCAAAAATGCATTTTCCCCAATGCTCCATACACCATCCGGAATTGTGACGCTTGTCAGGCTGCTACAGATTGAGAATGCACGTTTGCCTATGGCTGTGATGCCATCTTCAATGACAACTTTTCTGATATTTGCCCGGTAATTGTACCAAGGGGGCGTATCTATAATACTAATATCCTTAATTGCACCTGAGCCGGAGATGGTCAGTGTGCCGGTGCTGTCCAGTACCCAGTTTACGCCTGTGCCGCAAGTACCGCTACTGATGGTTGCCGCGGAAACTGCCATCGGCAGCATCGCTGCAAGCAAGCACAAAGTAAGTACCAGTGCTGCCAGTCTTTTTAGTCCTCTCATTTCATAAATCCTCCTTGCTTTTATACTGTGTAGGTATAATAACGCCTAAGCAGTTTATGTCATTTTAGCACCGTTGCCTATATAATTCAAGTAGAATTTCACGCAATAGGCGGCGATTTTAGATGATCTTTGGCACGATAATGCCACCACAAGCACCGCACTGGATGAAGGGTAACCTTTCCAGTCGCCCTTATTTCTATGATGCGGACACCCGGGGATGGGTGTCCCTACACGCACTATCGATGGATATTCGTAGGGCGGCGGGAGCAAGCCCCCGCCCTACAATAGCCAACCGATAAACAGAAATTTGACAACCGGCAAAGGTGTCCTAAACAAAATGAGCGTGCCGTAGCACGCTCATTTTTTCTTACAGTCCAAAGGCTGTCATAAAGTTTTTCAGCATAGCCGCACATTCTGCGCGGGTGGCTGTGCCGGCAGGATCAAGACGGAAGGTGTTGATCGGCTGCCCGGGTGTGCCTTTGCCGCTGAGAACGCCATTGGTAACCGCCCAGTCCATTGCTGTTTGTGCGTAGCTTGCTACCGACGCACCGTCGGCAAACCGATAGATCATACCTGTGGTTGCGTTCAGGTCATAACCTTTCATCGTGGCATACTTATAGAGCATTACCGCCAGATCCTGACGGGTAATGTTCTTGCCAACACCGAATGTGCCATCACCCTGACCGCTGGCAATATTGTTGGCATTTGCCCACAAAACCGCATTCTTATACCAACCGCTCTCTGCCACATCCGGAAACTTGTTGGCAATGCTCACAGAAGGCTTATTTTCCGCATTGTAAAGCACCTGCACAAATTCCTCGCGGGTAATCGAGTTGTTGGGGTCGAACTTGATGTTGCCATCGGCATCGGAGCCCTTACCGGCCATCAGATCGTTTTCGTATGCATACAGCACCGGCGCAAACTGCCAGCCACTTGCGCTGACATCACCAAAGGTTGCGCTGCACAATGTGCAGTATGCGCCGTCGTCAAAGGTGTGCTTGCTGCTTGTGGTGCGGATCGCTCCACAGCTATCACAACTTGCATCGCAATCACCTGTATAAGTATGGCTGCTGCTTGTTGTCCGGTTCTCACCGCAAACATTACAGCTAGTGTCACAAGCACTGGAATAGCTGTGATAGCCAACGCAGTAGATCCAGGATCCTGTGCTTACTAATTCTCCGCAGGCGCAACAGTATACATCTCCGGAATAACCGTTACTCACACAGCCAACCGGGATCTGTCCTCTGATTTCAGTTGCACTGTGGCTGCAAGCACCATAATAAGAGGTAAAGCCCAGTCCCACCATGTCAAAGCCCAGGTGGTATGCGATATCCTCATTCCAATATTCACACAGACCGGCCATTACAGGACACATCAGTTCAGCGAACAACCCAGATGTTATAAAATAGCCACTTCCCGTAAAGGGCAATTTGTCTCCCAGGACATAAGCCGACCGGTCGATGGTGATGGTTTGGTCCACTCCATCTAGTTCTGCGCCGTTTTCGTAATAAACAGCAATGCCCTCAACAGATATATACTTGCTTTCGCTCTTCAGGGTAAACTCCAGCAGCACATCAACCCGTGTTCTTTCACTGCCCAGCATTATGATCTGAAATATAATTCCGGAAGAAACATTGATAAGGGAAAAATACAAATCGTATCCTTCGCTGTATTCATACTGGGTAATTCTTTTATATCCATCCGAATCCGTGGTGCCGTAGGAGCTGACATAGTTTCTCAGCGACGAATAATTCGCGGTGGTCGTGGGAGTAACGGTTCTCATTGACGCCCTGAGAATATTTACATTCTTCTGGGGCGCAATTCCTTCAGTGTCCATCGCTGCTTCTGCCTGTGCTTTTTTTGCAGCAATGATATTGCTTGTTTTCTCCGGCAGATCGCTCTGCGCAGATACCATCGTGGGCAGCATTGTTGCCAACAAGCACAGTGTAAGCGCCATCGCTGCCAATCGTTTTAACCCTCTCATTCACACTTCCTCCTTACCATTTTTTCGATATAAAGCACATTTTGCGCATATCGCTAATATCATTATAGCATCATTCCATTTATGATTCAACTAGAATTTCACGCAATAGACGGCGATTTTAGATGATCTTTGGCACGATAATGCCACCACAAGCACCGCACTGGATGAGGGGTGACCTTTCCAGTCGCCTGTTTTCTATATGTGGACACCCGGGGACGGGTGTCCCTACACGCAATATCGGTAGTTGCGTTGTAGGGGACGCCGCCCGGTGTTCCGTGGGGATTGTCGATATATTGCTTCGCAATTCGATATTTTTGCCTGTGGGCAAAATCGATATATTTTCCTAACGGAGAATTCGATATGATATAAATCCCTCTCGCCCGCAGGGCATATCGAGTGCATAGCACATATCGAGCGCATCAGCGCATATCGAAAATCCCAAAGGGATTTATATCGACATAAAAGCAACAACAAGGGCGCGTGCATCGCACGCGCCCTTGTTGTTGCTTTATTGCATTTCTTCGCCGAAGATCTCAACAGCGCCGGAGGTGATGCCGGGGGTCAGCTTGAAGTTTTCAACGCTCTCAGCTTCTGTTACACTTACTGTGATATAAATATCCTCGTTTGCCTTATATCGTTCCGCCCAAGCTTCGGTAAATGCCAGATCTGCCAATGCATAGGCGTCCATTTCCTGTCCATCCCAAGTCATCTTCACCTGAAACTGGACCTGTGCGCCAGACCGGATCAGCGGATAAAATTCTTCAAAATTCTCCACATTCACTTGGAACCAGTATTTATGCTTACCGGTAACCGCCTTGGAAGTCACCGTCACACCGAAAAACCGGTAGCCGCCTTTTGCACTGTCGTAGACCGGCAGACAGCTATTGTTCGGGCTGATCATATTGCCGTCACTTTCTGTGATCTTCAGCACGCCCGCATTCTCAGGGCTGCTGTCTGTAATCGCGCTGTTTCCATAGGTCAGCACAGAATCCACTGTCAGGACGCAGCCATTCAGATCCAGCTGGGCACCTGCAGGCAAGCGCAGGTCCTGGGTAGCTGTATCGTTCAGCAGCACTATCGTGCTTCCGGACACTGTCCCATCCAGGGCATCCGCCATATCCACATAGTTGCCGATCAAATTGCCATTACTGTCTGTTACCGTGGCTGCGATCATCTCTTCACACTGGGTGCATATGCCGTTTTCCACATTGGTATGGGTACAGCGCTCCTTTACAGTCACAGTGATCTTAACAAACTTTGTCATTGTTATGTAATACACCATAACCGTTTTTGTGCCTACAGTAGCACTGTTGAAAGACATAGGCGTAAAGCCGCTGCTGATTATAGCAGTGCTGCCGTCAGAAAAAGTAGCCGTCAGAGTCAGACCTGTAAGATCCAGCTTCTCCCCTACGAAGTATTCCGTTTTGTAAGGCAGGGTCTTGATCGCAACAGTGGACACACTCGGTCTTTTTACCGTCACGGAAAAAACTGCGAACATATCCTGATAGTGGACACTAACGGTTTTCGAGCCTGTGGTGGCGCTGTTAAAACCGGTAATGGTAAAGCCTTCTGTGGTCTGCAGTATTCTGCCGTCAGAAAAGACGACCTCCAGCATAAGACCGGTAGTATCCAGTGCTTCACCGATCCAGTACTCTGTCTTTACCGGCTGTGAAATCACTTTAATGCTGATTACTTCCAGCTTGTTGACCGTTACGGTAAATTCTGCAGAAGCATCTCCGTACGAAACAATCACCATCTGCAAACCTGCAAGGGTACTGTCAAATCCGGTTATTGCAAACCCTTCGGTGATCCGGGAAGTCGTACCATTGGAGTAGGTAGCCAGCAGCACAAGTCCCGCGGTATCCAATTCTTCCCCGGTCCAGTACTCTTTCTTTGCAGGCTGTGAAAGCACTTCAATGCCGATCACTTCCGGCTGTTTGATCGTAACGGTAAAGGAAGCTGTTGCACCCATATAGGTAACTGTCAGTGTCTGCACACCCGCCACTGCACTGTTAAAGCCGGTAACCGTAAAGTCTTTGCTTATTTCTGCTTCACTGCCATCAGTATAGGATGCCAACAAAGTCAGGCCGGTCGTATCCAGTGTTTCCCCTATCCAATATTCTGTCTTTCTGGGTGGTATAACGATCTCGATACCGGTCAAATCCGGCTGTTTGACCGTAACAGCAAAGGAAACTGTTGCACCCATATAGGTAACCGTCAGTGTCTGCGCACCCGCCACTGCACTGTTAAAGCCGGAAACTGTAAAGCCTTCGGTGATCTCCTGTGTGCTTTCATCAGAATAGGATGCCACCAAAGTCAGACCGGTAGTATCCAGACTTTCCCCTAACCAATATTCCGTCTTGACCGGGGGTATAACGATCTCAATGCCGGTCAATTCCGGCTGTTTGACCGTAACGGTAAAGGAATCAGATAGGCCCTTATAGGTAACTGTTAGTGTCTGCGCACCGGCTACTTCGCTGTTAAAGCCGGTAACCGTAAAGCCTTCGGTGATCTCCTGTGTGCTTTCATCTGAGTAGGATGCCACCAAAGTCAGACCGGTCGTATCCAGCTTTTCCCCTATCCAATATTCCGTCTTTCCCGGCAATATAACGATCTTAATGCCGGTCAGTACCGCTTCTCCGCTCTCCTCGGCAACTTCGGTGGCAAAAGACATTGGTGGCAGCATTGCTGCCAAAAGGCACATAATAAGTGTCAGTACTAAAAATCTCTTGATTTTTTTCATATTTATTCTAATGTCATCTGTCCGAAATGGGCAGGCTGGTGGAAGCTGGGCTTTGGAACATCCACGAAATTCCAGGAGATGTAATGGGGCTTAACGGTCATATCGCCACATTTATAGGAATTGGCATAAATTGTCATTCCGGACTTTAGTTCATAGCCGGGGAAAAACACTCGGATGAAGGACACCGGAATTTTATAGAACACTTCCCAGCCGCCTTCTGTGTAATTGCATTTCTTTTCCAGAAGGGTGTCCTCTTTTCCCGACACAAGGCGCACAAGCTCCCGCCCACTGGGGCCAAAGCCAATATACATCTGTCCGTTGGGGTTGATCTCCAGATTAAAGTAGCGCATATCCTCTGCCACCGGACGGAAGAAAAACTCCATACAGCTATCCTCACACACCATACTCAGCGGTGCAGTCAGCTCTGCCCGGATGTCCTTCTCCCAGGCACGCAGATGTACATAAATGCCCGTTTCGTCATAGCAGATCTGGCCTTTCATTTTGATATCCAGCCTCTCACACCACTGGTAATTGTCCACATCCAGCGTGGGGATCTTACTCCAATCCGGTGTACCGGAAATTTTGGTAATGGTATAAGTTCTCATAATCTGCCTCCTTTTTTTGAGAACATTATACTTTCCTTTTCCGGTTTTGTAAAGGCAACCTTTAAAAACTATTTTTTGATGATTTGGGTGAGAGATTTTGTCCTAAATTAAGTTTTGAAAATACTGGAATACTTTGTGTATTGCGGTGTTTTCAAAGCGAAAAGTTAGGGCAAAAGATCCGCACAAATCGCAAAAGGGTAGTTTTTAGAGGTTGCCCCCAAAATTATATGGCAGCATCCAGTCGGACTGTGACTACGGTGGCATCGTCCTCACCGGAAAGCTGACTGCCGGTGAGCAGCCGTGCTGCCAGCTCTCCGGGGGGCAGGTCTGCACCTTTTATACAGCAACGCAAGGCTTCCTCCTCCCCTACACCGTCGCTGACCAAAAACAGAGTCTGCCCCCGGCGCAAGGACAGTCGATAGCAGGACTCCTGACAGTCGGTCACCGACAGACCGGGCGGCGGACTGGCAGTGCCGATCCGTTCAGCGGCGTTTTTGCTGACTAAGTAAGAGGGGGCTGCACCCCATTTATAAAGATTGACCTCTCCGTTATCCAGCTGTAATTCTGCCAGATCCACCGTCACTGCCCCCGCCCGCTCCCGCAGCGCGCAGAGGCTGTTCAGGCTTCGCAAAGCGTGTTCTGCCGGATAGCCGGCTGAAAGCAATCTACGCAGTACAGAAGCTGCGGTTTTTCCCTCCTGAACTGCCCCCAAGCCTGTGCCCATACCGTCACACAAAAGTACATAGTACCTGCCCACTGTGCCGGCAAAGCGGGTAAAGCGGTCGCCGTTATCCTGCTCCGGGCGGTTGCCGTAGACCCGGATCTGGGGTGTGTAGCAAAGCCCCCTGCCCGACCGGTGGTTGGGAAGCTGGTCTGCCAGCTCCTGCAAATACTCCGATAAAAACTGATACTGCTGGATCACCGCCGCCCGGTATTCCCGCTGGCGCTCCCGGTCTGCCCGGATGGAACGCAGCTGCTCCTGACTGCGGTGAAGCTCCGCCAGAAACCTGCCGCTTTTGCGGCAATTGATGGGAATTTCCTCTACTGTCAGTAACGGCTTATGGAGGATCAGTCCCGGCAGCTGTGCGATCCGTTTGGTATCCTTGCAGCTTTTCCGGCAGGGGCAGCTGCCGCAGGCGCGCTCCGCCGCCCTTGCCACCAGCGCGCCCTCGTCTACCGGCACGACCGGCACTTCCAGCAAAAGCTGCTCGGTCTGTGCCAGCACCCCGGACACCATTTCCAGCCGCACCTGTGCCGCACCGGTCTCCCCCCGGCGGTGAACTGCCTTTCCCGCTGTGGGGAAAAAGCCACCGATGATGCCGCCTGCCAGCAATCCCGGCAAGGGCATCAGATCCAGCTTCCCCCACAGTGCCATTACAGCAATATACAGCAATCCCGGTGCAAGCCGCGGTAGCATCGGATTTTTCCGGGGTAACAGTCTTGTAAAATAGGAAAGGGTCATCACTGCAGTCATTGGGATCTGGGTCACCTGCGCCAGATCCAAAGCAAGACCTGCCAACGCCGCCGCGGGAAATGCTCCGCTGACTGCCAGGATCCCTGCTGCAACAAATCCCAGTCCAAAATAGGGAAACGGCACGATCTGCGCCAGCGCCAGCACGAAGATGCCGTATGTAAGCCACTCTAAAATGGGATTTCTTCCCCGTCTAACCTGCCCGAACAGCCAGCTTGTCCCTGCCGCTGTACCTACCCGCAGAAGATAAACGGCAACGGAACTCAGATCCATCCCCAGCCACTGAAACAGCACACCGGAGGATGCGGTGATCAGCCCAGCCACCGCAGGCATTAAAAGGGGTGCTTCCCGGGTGAGGGGTCTGTCTGTGAGCAAAAGCGCAGATATAAGACCCGCTCCCAGCCAGAGCAGCGCCTGATAACCGGCACTTCCCCAGAACAGCAAATATCCGGCGCAGCCGCCCAGCGCCGCCAAAACCGCTGTCCATCCGCTCAGCGCGCACACAAGCCCCAGTGCTATGGGCATTGCCGTGTTTGCCAGACTGGCCGCACTGAGACAAAACCCTGCAAGCAAATGTCCTGCCGCCCTTGCCGCTGCGTGTATTCGCGGGTCAACTGCCCACCGGCGCAGAATATGGTTTCCCCTGCGCACATAGGACTGGATAGAGATCATCATTATCACAACCTTTTTCGTTTTTATCTCTATTGTAACAAGGTCTTCGGAATTATTTTGTCGGAACAGGTTTGCAAAGAAAGATTCTTGCCAAGATACTTCAATCGGTGTATAATAGGTAAAAACGGTCCTCGGAGGGTGCTATGGGCATTGAATACGAACGGAAATTCCGGACAACGGAACCGATTCTAAATGAAATACGCAAGGCTTTTTCAGAAGAAGAACAGGTTTTCGCAATGGAAACCACCTATTACGATACGCCGGACAAGGCGCTGTCATCAAGATGGTACACCCTGCGCCGCCGGATGGAAAATGACCGCACCGTCTGCACCTTGAAAGCGCCTGTTTCCGGTCGCGGGCGGGGAGAATGGGAAGTAGAGTGCGGCGATATTGAAACCGCTATTTTAGAATTATGTAAACTAGGTGCGCCCAAAAACCTGATTCTGCTGACCCGGGGTGGCGTAATGCCGGTATGCGGCGCAAAATTCACCCGCATTGCAAAGACCCTGGTGTTGGAGCATTGCACCCTGGAGCTGGCACTGGATAAGGGCATTTTGTTCGGCGGCGGCAAGGAGCAGCCCTTGTGCGAGGTAGAAGTGGAATTAAAGGAGGGCACGCCGGAATCTTGCGATGCCTTTGCTAAACTGCTCGCTGTCCGCTTTGGCCTGGAGCAGGAATCCAAAAGTAAATTCCGCCGGGCACTGGCGTTATATGAGGGAGCATAATATGGCGCAACTGGATGCATTATTTGATAAATACGACCGACTGGTGCTTTTTGACACGGAAACCACCGGTCTGATGTACAGCCGGGATGAGATCATTGAATTTGCGGCTGTAGTGCTGGAGCGCCGGGACGGACAGCTCACTGTGGTGGAAGAATATGATCAGCTGATCTCCCTGACACCGGGGAGCTTTGTCCCTCCGATGATTGAAAATCTCACAGGCATTACTACCGACGACCTTCGTCAGCGGGGTATTCCCAAAACACAGGTCTGCAATGACATCGCCCGGATGTTTGCAGGCAACACCCTGATGCTTGCCTATAACGCCCATTTCGACTTAAGCTTTTTATTCTATCTGCTGCTCCGTGACGGCGATCCCACAGTGCTGAAGGGCAAGGACAAGCTGGATCTCTTAACGGTCTATAAGGACCGCCACAGCTACCCCCACAAGCTTTGCAATGCCATTGAAGTCTATGGTCTTTCCGGCAAGGTAGTCAACTCTCACCGGGCAGTGGATGATGTGCTGGCAACGGTGGAGGTTATGAAGGCAATGGAGGACGAACGGGACGATCTTATGAATTATGTAAACCTGTTCGGCTACAATCCCAAATACGGTGTGGAGGGCAAGCCCATCGGCTCGGTTACATATAAGCCCCAGCGCTTTGATCCCCCTGCACCCTTGTATGAATTGTAAAGGAGATATTATATGTACAACGAAAACGCTTATGCCCTTGGGGCAAATCGGTCCTGCATCCGGGATCTGTTCGAATATGGTCAGCAAAGAGCTGCCATCGTAGGTCGGGAAAATGTTTATGACTATTCTCTGGGTAACCCCAGTATCCCCTCTCCTGCGGAGGTCAATGATGCGATCCGTGCTATTTTGTCTGATACAGACTCTCTGGCAGTTCACGGCTACACCTCTGCGGTAGGCGATCTGCAGACCCGTCAGGCCATTGCCGACGACCTGAACAGCCGCTACAACGCAGGCGTAAAGCCGGAAAATCTGTTCATCGGCTGCGGCGCAGCACCGGAGCTGTGCGCTGTATTTCAGGCACTGGCTGTGCCCGATGCAGAATTTCTGGTAATTGCACCCTTCTTCCCGGAGTACCGCCCCTGGGTAGAAACTGTCGGCGGTGTTTTAAAGGTAGTTCCCGCAGACATTCCCAATTTCCAGATCGACCTGAAGGCTGTGGAGCAGATGCTCACTCCCAACACCTGTGCCCTGATCCTCAACTCCCCCAACAACCCCTCCGGCACAGTCTATACCGCCGACACGCTCAAGGCACTTGCCAAGCTGCTGACCGAAAAGAGCAACGAATACGGTCACCCCATTTATATTGTGGCAGACGAGCCCTACCGGGAGCTGGCATACGACGGCGTAGAAGTTCCCTTTATTCCCACTATCTACACAAACACCATTGTGTGCTATTCTTACTCCAAATCTCTCTCCCTGCCCGGCGAGCGTATTGGTTATGTGTACGTTCCAAGCAGCGCCACGGACAGCGCCCAGCTGTATGCCGCCATTGCCGGCGCTGCCCGGGCAAACGGTCACGTTTGCGCCCCCTCCCTGTGGCAGAAGGTGATCGCCCGGTGCGCCAGTCTGCGTCCTGACCTGGAAGCATATGACCGCAACCGGAAGGCACTCTACGAGGGTCTGCTGGCTGCCGGCTATGAAACCGCCAAGCCCGACGGCGCATTTTATCTGTTTGTAAAAGCACCCGGTGGCGACGCCGTTGCTTTCTCGGAAAAAGCCAAGAAAAAGGATCTTCTGCTTGTTCCCGGCGACGGCTTTGGCTGCCCCGGCTACTTCCGTGTGTGCTACTGTGTTAGCTATGAAATGATCCAAAAGAGCCTGCCTGTATTTGCTTCCTTAATTGAGGACTTGTAAATTTCTCCGAAATGTGGTAAACTAAATCGGTTTTTAAATAGGAAATTACAGGAAGAAATCCTTGGAGGAATATTATGCCAACCTTAATGGAAGAAATCAGCCGCCGCCGGACCTTTGCGATCATCTCCCACCCGGACGCCGGTAAAACCACTTTAACTGAAAAATTCCTGCTCTACGGCGGTGCGATCGCTCAGGCGGGCGTTGTTAAGGGCAAGAAAAATTCCCGCGCCGCCACCTCCGACTGGATGGAAATTGAAAAGCAGCGTGGTATTTCCGTCACTTCCTCTGTGATGCAGTTCCAGTATGGCGGTTTCTGTATTAACATTTTGGACACCCCAGGTCACCAGGACTTTTCCGAGGACACCTACCGTACCCTGATGGCTGCGGACTCTGCGGTGATGGTGATCGACGGTGCAAAGGGCGTTGAGCCCCAGACCCGGAAGCTGTTTAAGGTCTGTGCCATGCGGCACATTCCCATTTTCACCTTTATTAACAAAATGGACCGGGAGACCCAAGATCCCTTCGATCTTTTGGACGAAGTGGAGCGGGAGCTGGGCATTGAAACCTACGCAATGAACTGGCCCATTGGCTCCGGTAAGGATTTTCAGGGCGTGTACGACCGGGAAAATAGCCAGCTTCTGTTCTTCTCCGGCGTAAACGGCAAGGCAAAAGCAGACAAGCTGGCAGTGGATCTTTACGATCCTCAGGTGGCAGAGCTGCTGGATAGTGATGCCAAGGCGCAGCAGCTGATCGACGATGTGGAGCTGCTGTCTGCCGGACGGGAAATGGATCTGGAGGCTGTGCGCAGCGGTCAGCTGAGCCCGGTGTTCTTCGGCTCTGCTCTGACGAACTTTGGCATTGAACCGTTCCTGGAGGCGTTCTTAAAGCTGACACCCCCGCCCCTGTCCCGCACTGCGGATACGGGTCTGGTGGATGCGTTCAGCCCGGATTTCTCTGCCTTTGTGTTCAAAATCCAGGCAAATATGAATAAGGCCCACCGGGACCGGCTTGCTTTTATGCGCATTTGCTCCGGCAAATTCCAGCGGGATACGGAATATTACCATATGCAGGGCGGCAGAAAAATGCGCCTTTCCCAGCCCCAGCAGCTGATGGCAGCGGAGCGGGAGATCGTAGACGAGGCTTATGCCGGCGATGTGATCGGTGTGTTCGATCCGGGCATTTTCTCTATCGGTGATACCATTACTATCCCCGGAAAGAAGTTCCTGTACTCCGGCATTCCCACCTTTGCTCCCGAGCATTTCTGCCGGGTGTCTGCCAAGGATTCTATGAAGCGCAAGCAGTTTGTCAAAGGTACGGAGCAGATTGCACAGGAAGGTGCGATCCAGATCTTCAAAGTCCCCAACTCCGGTATGGAGGAAGTGATCGTAGGCGTTGTGGGTACACTGCAGTTTGATGTGTTCGGGTACCGTATGAAAAACGAGTACGGCGTGGACCTGCGGATGGATATGCTCCCCTATGAGGAGATCCGGCTCATCGACAAGTACCCCGGCGACCTGTCTGATCTGAATCTGGGCTCAGATGCAGAGCTTTTGGAGGATTATCGCGGCAGAAGTTTGCTGGTGTTTTCCAGCTACTGGGCAATCGACTTTACCGTCAAGCGCAACCCCGGCCTGGAACTCAAAGAGATCGTTGTTGCAGAAGGATAATAAAAAGCGGCATCTGCGGATGCCGCTTTTTAATTGAAAATTGAAAATTATGGAGCAGGTACGATAGCACATAAAACTACCAAAACTGCGTCATCCTGACCGTGCGATAAGGGTTTGTCTTTTTGACAGCAATTACCCGCGAAATAGTAATATTAAAAGCATTTCCGAAGGAAATACCGAAATTTTCAACTTTCAACTTTCAATTTTCAATTTCGTCAAGCGGACACATTCATTTTGCACTTTGCATTATGCATTTTGCATTTAAAAAGACGCGATCAAACGATCGCGTCTTTTTTAGTTTATTCTAATTCAAATGCACCGGTATAGAGCTGGTAGTATGTGCCCTTTTGGGCGATCAGGTCTTCGTGGGTACCTCTCTCAATAATATGGCCGTGATCCAGCACCATAATGCAGTTGGAATTGCGGACTGTACTAAGCCGGTGGGCGATGACGAAGGTGGTCCGTCCGTTCATCAGGGCGTCCATGCCCTTCTGCACCAGTGCCTCTGTACGGCTATCAATAGAAGATGTGGCTTCGTCCAGGATCATTACCGGAGGATCTGCCACTGCCGCTCTGGCAATGGCGATCAGCTGGCGCTGACCCTGAGAAAGCTGTGCGCCGTTGCCGGTGAGCATTGTGTTGTAGCCTTCCGGCAGACGGGTGATAAAGTCGTGAGCATTAGCGGTTTTTGCTGCGGCGATGCACTCCTCGTCGGTGGCATCTAGCTTACCGTAGCGGATGTTATCCATCACAGTTCCGGTAAACAGGTTGGTGTCCTGAAGAACAACACCCAAAGACCGCCGCAGATCCGGCTTGCAGATCTTATTGATATTGATACCGTCGTAGCGCACCTTGCCGTCGGCAATGTCATAAAAGCGGTTAATAAGGTTTGTGATTGTGGTCTTGCCTGCACCGGTAGCACCTACGAAGGCGATCTTTTGGCCCGGGTGGGCATAGAGGGTCACATCGTAAAGCACCTGCTTTTCGGGAACATAGCCAAAGTCCACGCCATCCATTGTGATATCGCCCTTAAGCTCTGTATAGGTAAGCGTTCCGTCCTGATGGGGGTGCTTCCACGCCCAGAAGCCGGTGCGCTCTGCGCACTCGGTAATCGTTCCGTCGGGAGCGATCTTTGCATTCACCAGTGTTACATAGCCGCTATCCTGCTCCACTTCCTCATCCATCAGCTCAAAGATCCGCTCCGCACCTGCCAATGCCATTACAATGGCATTGATCTGGTTGGAGATCTGGGAAATGGGCTGATTGAAGGTTCGAGACAGGGTAAGGAAGGTGATCAGGCTGCCCAAGGAGATCAGGCTGCCGTCCGTTGCCACTGCGATCAAGCCGCCAACGATCGCCAAAATCGCATACTGGATATAACCCAGGTTATTATTGACCGGACCCATCAGGTTGGTGTAAGCACCGGCGCGGAAAGCGTTGGAGCGAAGCTTTTCGTTCAGGCCGTCAAATTCCTGCTTGGAGATCTCCTCCCGGTTAAATACCTTCACCACCCGCTGTCCGTGGATCATTTCCTCCACGAAGCCGTTGACAGCGCCCAGTGCCTTCTGCTGTCCGATAAAGAAGCCTGCGGATTTGCCAACCACCAGCTTGGTAACCACAAAAATCCCGCTGACTGTCAGGATCATCACACCGGTAAGGATGGGAGAGGTGATAATCATCGTCACAAACACCACGATCAGTGTGGCAGCAGAGGAAATGGTCTGGGGAATAGACTGGGTGATCATCTGGCGCAGGGTATCGATGTCGCTGGTATAGCGACTCATCAGGTCACCCACCTGATGGGTATCGAAATACCGGATCGGCAGTCTCTGCATATGGGTAAACATCTGGTCGCGAATGGTTTTCTGTGTTCCCTGACCTACCTTTACCATCAGGAAGTTATACAAAAACACAGAAATAATGCCCACCAGATAAATGCCTGCCATCAGGCACAAAAATCCGATCAGATTTACATTTTCGCCCCGGAGCATAGGGGTCACATAATCGTCCACCAGTGTTCCAAGAGAGGCTGAACTGACTGCCTGAGCAACAGAGCTTAGCAGAATGCACAGTATCACGATGATCATTCTGAGCTTATACTGCCCCATATAGCTAAGCAACCGGGAAACCGTCTGTTTTGGGTTCTTTGCCTTACGGCCATCGCCCATCATTCTGACTGGAGGCATTATTCTTCCCCTCCTTTCGTCTGGGACTCATAAACTTCCCGATAAATCCCGGAAGTTTCTAAAAGCACATCGTGCTTGCCCGCAGCGGCGATCTTGCCGCCATCCATTACGATGATCAGGTCCGCATCCTGAACAGATGCCACCCGCTGGGCAATGATCAGCTTTGTGGTGTTCGGAATTTCCTCAGCAAATGCCTTGCGGATGAGCGCGTCCGTATGGGTATCCACCGCAGAGGTGGAGTCGTCCAAAATCAGGATCTTCGGCTTTTTCAGCAGTGCTCTTGCGATACAAAGCCGTTGCTTCTGGCCGCCGGACACATTGGTGCCGCCCTGCTCGATCTTTGTGTCGTAGCCATCCGGGAAGGAAGTGATGAAATCGTGGGCGCAAGCCAAACGGCAGGCGTGTTCCATTTCCTCATCTGTTGCGTTGGGGTCACCCCAGCGCAGGTTATCCTTAATTGTGCCGGAGAACAGCACATTCTTCTGCAGCACCATAGACACCGCATCCCGAAGGGTGTGGATATCGTAGTCCCGCACGTCTATGCCGCCCACCTTCACACTGCCTTCCGTTGCATCATACAACCGGGGGATCAGCTGAACAAGGGTGGACTTGGACGAACCTGTACCGCCCAGAATGCCCACGGTCATACCGGGAGCAACGTGCAGATCGATATTCTCCAACGCATTGCGATCCGCTGTTTTGGAATAGCGGAAGGACACATTTTCAAAGTCGATGGCGCCGCTGGGTACTTCTGTGACAGGCTCTGCCGGGTTATCCAGCTGGGGCATCTCTGCCAGAATTTCAGAGGTACGCTGCAGCGGTGCCTGCGCCAGTGTCAGCATCACAAAGAACATAGACAGCATCATCAGGCTGCTCAAAATCTGGGTGGTATAAGTAAACATAGCGGTCAGGCCGCCGGTGGTCAGACCGCCGGCGATTGCGCCGTTGCCGGAATTAACCACCATATTTGCGCCGAAATAAGAGATCACCAGAATGCAGATATAGACCGCGCCCTGCATCAAGGGACTATTGAAGGCAATGATCTTTTCTGCCCGGACAAAGTCCTTATAAATGCTGTCGGAAGTAGAGGTAAACTTCTCCGTTTCCTTGCTCTCCCGGACAAAGGATTTGACAACACGGATGCCGTGTAAATTTTCCTGGACCACATTATTCAGCTTATCGTAGGTCTTGAACACCCGCTCGAAAATAGGATGGACATACCGGGAAATAAACAGCAGTCCGAAGGCAAGCAGCGGCAGCACGATACAGTAAACGATACAAAGCTTCGGACTGATCTGCCAAGCATTGAAGGTTGCCAGGATCAGCATCATCGGGCAGCGCACTGCCATACGGATGCACATCTGGAATGCCATCTGGATCATTGCCACATCGCTGGTCAGTCGGGTGACAATAGAGGATGTGGAAAATTTATCGATGTTGGCAAAGTCAAAGGTCTGGACCTTATAATACATATCGTGGCGCAAATTCCGGGAAAAACCGGTAGCTGCATAAGCAGCTGCCACTGCTGAGGCAATGCCGAAGGTCAGGGAACACAGGGCGTACAGCACCAAGATCAAGCCATAATGCAGCACCGCGTCCATATTTCCCGGCTCAACGCCATAGTCTACGATGTTTTTCAGTACGCCGGGGATCTTCGTTTCCATAAAGACCTCACCGATCATAGCAAGGGGGCTCAGTAAGGTCGCCCACTTATATTCCCGGACACACCGGGCAAACCGTCTTATCATCTCATCGCTCCTTTTTATGCTTCCAATATACATATAATAGGTATTTTATCACATCCACCAGCCTTTGGCAACAGAACATAAAAAAGTTTACAATTGGACTACTCGTGCCTGTCGCAATTATTTTTTCTGCTGTCAAATTTCTGTTTGACGGTCAAGCAAATTGTAGGGCGGGGGCTTGCTCCCGCCGCCGAAACCGAACATTTTTAACGGCGGGAGTAAAACCCCGCCCTACCGTAGTCAATTCGATAAACAGAAATTTGACGGCCGGAAAATCCTGTTGCGCTTTATTCTGCATTTTACACTTTGCATTTAAAAAAGCGGCATCCGAACGGATGCCGCTTTTGTATGTATGGAATTATGCTTCCAGGTTGATACCGGTTTCCTTGCCGAAGATGTGGCAGTTGTTGCCGCCAAAGTCGAACTTGATCTCGGTGCCCATAGCCAGAGCCTTCACTTCGTCGTGAGTCATATTCATTGTGTTAACAACGATGATCACGTCCTGACCAACTGCCTGAACGTGCAGGTGGACAGAGGAACCCATCATTTCGCTAACTTCGATGGTACCAGCTACGCCGGTGCTCTCCAGGGTGATGTGCTCGGGACGAACGCCCAGAGTGATCTCCTGCTCCTCGACGTTGTTTGCAGCCAGGTTAGCCTGCTTCTCCTCGGACAGAACCACAGTGTGACCGCCCAGCTCAACAGCATACTTGCCGTCAACCTTAACCAGCTTAGCAGCAAAGAAGTTCATCTGAGGTGCACCAATGAAGCCTGCAACGAACAGGTTGTAGGGATGATGGAACACTTCCTGAGGAGTGCCGATCTGCTGAATGAAGCCGTCCTTCATAATGACGATACGGTCGCCCAGAGTCATAGCCTCGGTCTGGTCGTGGGTAACATAGATGAAGGTGGTGTCGATACGGCTGCGGAGCTTGATGATCTCAGCACGCATCTGGTTGCGCAGCTTAGCGTCCAGGTTGGAGAGGGGCTCGTCCATCAGCATGACCTTGGGGTCACGGACGATTGCACGGCCGATAGCAACACGCTGACGCTGACCGCCGGACAGAGCCTTGGGCTTACGGTCCAGGTACTGGGTGATGTCCAGGATAGCAGCTGCTTCTCTGACCTTGCGGTCCAGCTCATCCTTGGGAGTATGACGCAGCTTCAGAGCGAAAGCCAGGTTATCATAAACCGTCATATGAGGATACAGAGCGTAGTTCTGGAAGACCATTGCGATATCGCGGTCCTTGGGAGCCACATCGTTGACCAGCTTGTCGCCGATGTACAGCTGACCCTCGGAAATTTCTTCCAGACCTGCGATCATACGCAGAGTGGTAGACTTACCACAGCCGGAAGGACCGACCAGAACGATGAATTCCTTGTCGGCGATCTCCAGGTTGAACTCCTGAACAGCGACAACACCCTGATCGGTGATCTGCAGGTTTGCCTTTTCCTTGCCGTCGTCTACCACAGGCTGCTTCTTAGCCTTCTTCTTTTTCTTTTCCTCATCGGGCAGGTAGGGGTAGATCTTCTTGATGTTTTGCATGGATACACTTGCCATACGTTTACGACTCTAAGCATACCGACTCCTCGCATATGCTCTCACCGCCACCGGGTTATACAGTGCGCGGCATTACGACAGGTCTCCACACTGCCGTACCGTGAGTCTACGGTGTTTGTTTTCCTCCTTTTTTTACACGAAGCCGCTATTTTGTGGAGTAGCAGACCCCATGCTGGGATGGTATAATAATACCACAAATTACAATTATTGCCTATTGTGATTTTTTACAGTTTTGCTCGGTCTTTTTTGTATGTTTTGACAGCATTTTACCAGATCGCAAAGCTGCCGTCCCGGGGACATTCCAGGGTGCTGCCATAATAGGCTTTCATTGCATTTACAAGATATTCTGAATCCTTTACGCCGGCAGTCTCCCAGGCGGAATGCATAGAAAGCTGAGCAAGTCCGATGTCCGCAGTGGGCACAGATATCTGGGTCAGGGAGATCCGTCCCAGTGTGCCGCCGCCGGGCAGGTCCGCCCGGTTGTAATAGGTCTGCACCGGCACATTCGCCCCATCACAGATCTTGCGGAATACTGCCGCTGCCGCTCCATCTGTGGCATAGCGCTGAGATGCGTTGAATTTCAGCACCACGCCGCCGTTCATCACCGGGGCATTTGCGCTGTCTGCATACTCCGGATGATTGGGGTGGATTGCGTGGGCATTGTCCGCAGAGATCATAAAAGACTGGCTGAGCAGCTGCTCCATATTAAAATTCAAACTGTTGCAGATCCGCTCCAGCACACTAGGCAGCAGACGAGCCGCTGCGCCCTGTACGGAATTAGAGCCCACTTCCTCACTGTCAAACACGCACAGCACCGGGATGGTGCTGCTCTCCCCTGCCTCCAAAAAGCCCTTGGTGCAGCAGAAGGCACACTGCAGATCATCCAGGGCAGCAGCGGAAATATATTCTTCATCAACACCCCATACAGAGGCTCTTTGGCGCAGATACAAATATAGATCGTGACCCAGGATCTTTCCGCCGGCTGCTTCTTCCAGAAGGGTATTCAGCTTGCCCGCAGACTGCTCACCGCCCACCAGGGGCAAGGTATCTACTGCCACATTGAAGCTCATACCGTCATTGCACTTCCGGTTCATATGGATCGCCACATTGGGAATTACCAGCAAATCCCGGTCCATATCCACCAACCGGCTCTCCACGCCCGTCTGGGTTTCCACCAGTACCCGACCGGCGATAGACAAGGGTCTGTCCAGCCAGGTGGAGAGGATCGCACCGCCATAGGGTTCTGTGGCAAGACGGGTATATTTTCCGGTCAACTCCCAGTTTTCCTTTACTTTAAATGTGGGGTGATCCGAATGGCTGGCGCTCATCAGAAAGCCGGTAGGATTTCCCAGGGGAATCCTGAAGGCGATCACCGCACTGCCGCCTCTGGTCAGGTAATACTTTCCGCCGGGTGCAAGCGCCCAGCTTTTGCTCTCGCTGAGCTTTTCATAACCGGCATTTGCCAGCATTTCCTCCAGTGCCGCTACTGCGTGATAAACACTGTAGCTGCAGTCCAGAAAACGCTTTAATTCGTTGATAACTTCCACAATATACCCTCCAAATCGTCAAAATGTAGGGCGAGGGCTTGCTCCCGCCGCCACAAACTCCGATACTGCATCCCGGCGGGAGCAAGCCCCCGCCCTACATTATCGTGGTTCCTTATTTGTATATTCTAGCCGATTTTCGATCATCAGTCAACTGCAGAGCGAAAAAGTTATCCACAGGTCGAATTTTGTCAAAAAGTTGTGTTTTCTCGGAGTTTGCGAGAAAAGTGTCTGATTTTGTCGAGCGATTATTCTTGTTTTTCCTTGCAAAAGCGAGTGCTTTATGCTAAATTATATTTGTCGCAACAAGGCAATTCATTTTGATGCCGAAAATCAGGGGAATTACACTTCAAGGAGAGGAAGTTATGGACAAGCATACCACCGTAATCATCGCAGACAACTCAGAAGAATTTTGCAGCGCACTGGCATCCAACCTTCAGCGATCCGAGGGGTTTCAGGTGCTGGGGACAGCCAACGACGGAGAACAGGCACTCCGCCTGGTCACCGAGCGGAAGCCGGACATCCTGGTTCTGGATATGATGCTGGCAAAAAAGGACGGGATCAGCGTCCTGAAGGCAATCAGCAATCTCCAGCCACGACCCGTCGTGCTGGCTACATCCGGATTTATCACCGACTATGTGGCATCCACCGCCGCCAACCTGGGGGTGCGGTATCTGATGCTCAAGCCCTGTGATATGACTGCACTGGTAGAGCGCCTGGAGGAGATCCGGGGCGGGGAGAGCCAGCAGCAGTCCTTAGGACGGCACAGCGGCAAGCAAAACATCGAAACACTGGTCACAAACATCATCCACGAGATCGGTGTCCCTGCCCACATTAAAGGCTATCAGTACCTGCGGGAGGCGATCATCATTGCCGTAGAGGATATGGATGTGATCAACGCCATCACCAAGATCCTTTATCCCCAGGTGGCAAAAACCTTCCAAACCACCCCCAGCCGGGTAGAGCGGGCGATCCGGCATGCCATTGAGGTGGCATGGGATCGAGGCGATCTGGATACCCTGCAACGGTTCTTCGGCTATACTGTTTCCAACACAAAGGGTAAGCCTACCAACAGTGAGTTTATTGCCCTGATCGCGGACAAATTACAGCTGCAGCTCAAATCCGCCGGGGTTGCAAATTTCTAAGAAAAACGTTGTGCTTTTGCCTTATGGTGTTATAATAATCAAAACACCATTTAAGAGGTAAATGCATATGCTTTCAAAAACTGTGGCAGACTCCCGCACCGAAACTGTCTATATCGTGCGCCCCAATCACCTCAACGCCGCAAACCGTCTGTTCGGTGGCATTCTGATGCAGTGGATCGATGAAGTGGCCGGCATCGTTGCAAAAAGGCACTCCAACAGCAATGTTACAACGGCTGCGGTAGACAATTTGACTTTTCTGCACGGTGCCTTTCAGAATGATATGATCGTCATCAAGGGCAAGCTCACCTGGGTAGGCTCTACTTCTATGGAAGTGTGCGTAGATACCTATGTAGAAACCCTGGATGGTCAGCGCCAGCGGATCAACAATGCCCATTTTATAATGGTGGCACTGGACAAAGACGGCAAACCCGCTCCCGTCCCCAAGCTGATCCTGCAAACGGAAGATGAGCATCTGGCTTGGGCGCATGGAGAGGAGCGCCGCCGCATCCGCAACCAGCGCAGAAAAGACAAGCTGGACGGGATCTGACAGAACAACATCAATAACTTCATTGCGGAAATGGATTTGATATCCATTTCCGCAATTTTCTTTATCTTTTTGCCATTGACAGGTGAGGCAAATCGCACTATAATCATTTTAGGCAAGTGGGCATTTTCCTATGCCTATACATTATATTATTTGGTCCGAAGTGGCCAAGGAGGTAAATCAAATGGATGTTTTAACCAGATTGGCAAACTCCATCGTTGTCCCCGTTGTGGTTCTGGACAAGGTTGAGGATGCTGTTCCCACCGCAAAGGCTATGGCTGCCGGCGGCGTGGACACTATGGAGATCACCTTCCGCACCGCTTGCGCTCCCGAGGCGATCAAGGCTGTTGCTGAGAACTGCCCCGAGGTTCTGGTCGGTGCCGGTACCATCGTAAATCTGGAGCAGTGCAAGCTGGCTGTGGAGATGGGCGCAAAGTTCATCGTTTCCCCCGGCTTCAGCGACGAAGTGGTTGGCTGGTGTGTGGAAAACGGTATCCCCGTTGCCCCCGGCTGTGTCACCCCCACCGAGATCATGGCTGCTCTGAAGCACGGCCTGAAAATGGTCAAGTTCTTCCCCGCCAATGTTTACGGCGGCCTGAACGCAATGAAGAATCTGTCCGCTCCCTTTGTTGGTCTGAAGTTCCTGCCCACCGGCGGTGTCAACGCAGGCAACATCAAGGAGTATGTGGACGCTCCCTTCATCCACGCTGTTGGCGGAAGCTGGGTCTGCCCCAAGGCTGATATCGCTGCCGGCAACTGGGAAAAGATCACAAACCTGTGCCTGGAAGCCCGCAAGGCTGCCAAGGGCGAATAATACAATTTGAAAGGACACATAAAAATGGCTAAAATTATTACTTTCGGCGAACTGATGCTGCGTCTGCAGCCCTACAACTACGAGCGTTTTGTGCAGTGCGACCACGTGGAATTCACCTTCGGCGGCGGCGAAGCTAACGTTGCTGTTTCTCTGGCTAACTACGGTATGGATGTTGCTTATGTTACTAAGCTGCCCACCCACTCCATCGGTCAGGCTGCTGTCAACTCCCTGCGCCGTTATGGCGTTGACACCTCCAAGATCGTCCGCGGTGGCGACCGTGTAGGTATCTACTTCAACGAAAAGGGTGCTTCCCAGCGCGGCAGCGTCTGTATCTACGACCGTGCCCACTCCGCAATTCAGATGGCTTCCGCTTCTGACTTCGATTGGGATAATATCTTCGACGGCGCAGAGTGGTTCCACTTCACCGGCATCACTCCGGCACTGGGCGAGAACCTGGTTGAGATCTGCAAGGAAGCTTGTAAGGTTGCTAAGGCTCGCGGCATCAAGATCTCCTGCGACCTGAACTACCGCGGCAAGCTGTGGACTCGCGATCAGGCCCGCGCTGCTATGACCGAGCTGTGCCAGTATGTTGACGTCTGCATCTCCAACGAAGAGGATGCTAAGGACGTATTCGGCATCGAGGCTGAGGCTACCGACATCTATGCCGGTTCCCTGAACCACGAAGGCTACAAGTCCGTTGCTAAGCAGCTGGCTGACAAGTTTGGCTTTGAGATGGTCGCTATCACCCTGCGCGAGAGCCACTCCGCATTCGACAACGGCTGGAGTGCAATGCTGTATAATGTTGCCAAGAACGAGTACTGCTTCTCCAAGAAGTACGACCTGCACATCATCGACCGTGTTGGCGGCGGTGACTCCTTCGGCGGCGGCCTGATTTATTCTCTGATGAACGGCAAGGACACCCAGGCAGCAGTTGAGTTCGCAGTTGCTGCTTCTGCTCTGAAGCACTCCATCGAGGGCGACTACAATATGGTCACTGTGGCTGAGGTTGAGAAGCTGGCAGGCGGCGACGGCTCCGGCCGTATCCAGAGATAAGAGGCTGCTATGGAAGACAAGGAGCTGCTGCAGGAGGAAGAATCCAGCCTAATCTCCCTGACCGATGAAAACGGCGTGGAGACAGAATTTGAGTTTCTGGACTGCATTGTTTGCAATGAAGTTGAATACCTGGTGCTGATCCCCGCCCAGGAAGATGCCAACGAGATCGTGATCCTGGAGGTCCAGCCTGTGGACGAGGAAAACGAAAACTATGTAGCTGTAGAGGATGAAGCCATCCTCAACGAAGTCTACGGCATCTTTAAGGAACGCTTTAAGGATGTTCTGACTTTCGAGGACTAAATAATTCCCAAGGAGGTGTCTCAATGCGAGACACCTCCTTCTTTTATCCGTAGGGGACGGGTTTTCCGTCCCATAGTCAAATCTGACCTTGATAGGCGGATTTTCCGCAGAGGGAAGCAAAACGCCTCCCCTACAAGTGTGGCACTCTCCTGCAAACTTTATTGACAAAGAACGCGCTGCGTTTTATAATTATTGTGTATTTTTCAGGAGGTGGATTTTATGGATTATGTATCAAGTTGGGATTTTACCCTTGCCAATTACGGTGCTGTATGGGCATTCTTGGTGCATCTCGGTCTGTTGTTTCTGTTTTTAATGCTGGGAAATATTCTCCGGCGCACCATTCCTTTGTTCCGCAAGTGCCTGATTCCCACGGCGCTATTAGGCGGTGCACTGCTGCTGGTGGTGAACATCATTTGTAAGCAGTTCGGCTTCGTTCTTGTGGACAATCGGCTGATGCAGGTCATTACATATCACTGTCTTGCCATCGGCTTTGCCGCTATGTCCTTAAAGACAGAAAAAAGCACCCATAAGACAAATAAGGTCCAGGTGGTGGAGTTTGGCGCGCTCCAGGGCGGCACCTATATGCTGCAAGCCTTTGTCGGTCTGGGTATCACCCTGATTTTGTTCCTGCTGACCCGCCACAGCGATAAGATCATCTCCTATATCAGCGGTCTGATCCTGCCTTTGGCCTTCGGTCAGGGCCCCGGTAATGCCCTGAGCTGGGATATTAACTTCACCAACACCCCCACTGCCCAGTTTGCCGGCAACGGTAGCTTCGGCCTGTCCCTTGCCTCCATCGGCTTTGTGGTGGCATCCGTTTTGGGCGTGCTTTACATTAACATCTACAAAAAGCGCGGTGACCTGCAGATCCGCAAATCCGGTGCCTGTGCCGAAGGCGCAGAGGAATACTTCGCCGGTGAAAACGAGATTCCGGACAACGAGTCTGTGGATAAATTCACCCTGCAGGCAGGCTTTGTAGCGCTGGCTTATGCCCTCTCCTTTGGCTTTATGTGCCTGCTGGGCGTGCTTTCCGATTTCACCAACAGCATCGCCTGGGGCTTTAACTTCCTGTGGGCATCTCTGGCTGCGATGCTTATTAAGTTTGTGGTCAAGCACCTGCGCAAGAGTAACCTGATGCACCGGGCATACATCAACAACTATCAGATGGACCGGATCTCCGGTCTGGCCTTTGACCTGATGATCGTTGCCGGCGTGTCAGCCATTGAGATCAATGATATTAAAAACTACATTCTGCCTATCGTGATCCTCAGTGTAGTAGGCGCTCTCATTACCTATATTTATATCCGCAAGGTGTCCAAGGAGTGCTTCAAGGGCTTCGAGCATGAGATGTTCCTGATGTCCTTCGGCACCTTGACCGGCACTGCCTCCAACGGTATGATCCTGATGAAGGAGGTCGACCCGGGTCTGCGGACGCCCACCTCCAGCCTGTACATCCTTTCCAACTTCCCTGCTATGGTAATGATCGCGCCCCTGCTGCTCCTGCTGGGCTTTGCAGCAAAGTCCACCATCAATGCCATCATTGCCTTTGTGATCTTCCTTGTGCTGTGGTGCGCTTATACCATATTCTTGTTCCGCAGAAAACTCTTCAAAAAGAAGTTTGCAGAAAAACCCGTGACCCCCTGGGTGGACGAGGCATAAACCAAAAGCCCAGAGGACAGTTAAGTCCTCTGGGCTTTGATATATTTATATTGGAAATTCCTTTTCATCCTCAGAAATAATGAGCAGCTCATTTGGAGTGCAGTTTAGAAGCAGGCACATTGCTTCGATGTTTTCGTATTGGATGGATTTTGTTTCATTGTTGATCATTCTGCTAAAGTTCTGGTAGCTCATGCCCAGTTGCTTATAAAGCCAGTATTTTGTCTTTCCCTGTTTCTCCAGTAATTCCAGTGCATTGAGTTTTATCATAAGGTATGCCCCCATAAGTTATGCTTTAATGAGATACTACCCTAAATCACCCCTTTACATATAGACTATTGCATTATATAATGCAATAGTCTATCTAAAGGAGGGGCTATATGATTATCGACATTACAAACACTATACTTACACCGGGGAATTACGGAAAAGACTGTTTAGGAAACGGTAGCCATATAGGGGTTGCGTGTTGCTGCGATGAGTGTGATTATATGATGTGCTGTTTGGAAGACCATAATGAAAAAATATGTGCAACCTGCGAAGATCGGTATTGCCCACATTCCCCAAACTGTTCTCAGTAACTTCGATTGGCAACAAGTAAGGGCGTATAGTCGTAGTTTTTCTTTTATTTTTCAAAAAACTCTTGACAACCCCTGTTCCCTTTGTTATAATGACTCTCGCCTTTGGACGATTAGCTCAGCTGGCTAGAGCATCCGCTTGACGTGCGGAAGGTCATAGGTTCGAGTCCTATATCGTCCACCAAAAAGAAAGACCACCCATCGGGTGGTCTTTCTTTTTGGTCTTGGAAGATAAGGACTCGAATAATCTAAATCACAACAGTCCGGTGGACTGTTGGTCGCGACGCTGGACGGAGCGACACCTTAATTTCCGAGTCCTTATCGTCCACCTGGACGAACCACCCATCGGGTGGTCTTTCTTTTTGGTCTTGGGAGATAAGGACTCGAATAATGTAAATGCTATGCGAACGACCAGATCTGCACGGATGGGAATCTATCCATATCCGTATGGGGGATGAATTTTGCCGCTTGCATTCGGATGAGAAAATCCGGAACGGATGCAAACTGTACGCAATAAATATTTTCTGCCAGTTCTTTTGCCTCACGCAGCTTTGCGTGGTCCAGGAGCACAGCTCTGGCGCCCTCCAGAGAGCTGTTTTTTAACAGCTGGAATTTTTCCCTGGGCAGATCCGGGAAAATACCGATAGTAATGGCGGATTCCAAATCAGAATGGGCAGGGAATGCTCCGGACAGATACAGGTGAGAAAGCTCCTCTGTAGAGACCCCTGCTGTTTCCAAAATACAGTCTACCATTGTATAGGCTGCCGCCTTGGTATCCAGATACTGGTTGATATCGGTCTGAGAGAAGTACAGTGGTGTGCCGTTTGCAGCTTCTCCTTCCGTTGCATACACGGCGGCATACACATTTTCTTCCGGCAAGAACACGATCCGCTCCGATGCAGAAGGCTCTAAAATGCCCGCCATATTGATCCAGCCGTTCAGCCGCATTTGCGCCAAAAGGTCGATGATACCGCTTCCGCAGATACCTACCGGCTTTTGATCTGCAATGGTGGTAAAGGTCAGATCTCCACCTTGAATTTTTATAGAGTCGATGGCACCGGGGGCTGCCCGCATACCGAACTTGCTGATGTAGCCCTCCAGGGCAGGTCCGGCTGCACCGGCGCCGGCGATCATCCAGTCTTTATTTCCCAGGACCAGCTCTCCGTTTGTGCCAATATCGAAGAACATATTGGTCTGCTCTTTTTTATGAATATCCAGCACCATCAGGCCGCTGACAATGTCACCGCCCACATAATTGGAAGCAGCAGGAATGATGTAGATGAGTCCCTGGAAAGCCATATCCAGTTCCCTTCCCCACAGAAAACCGGGGTCAGCACTGACCGGGGCATAGGGGGAGGCAAACACTGTCCAGGCATCCAGACCCAACAGAAAATGGATCATTGTGGTGTTACCGGAAACGATCATAACCGAACACGCACTTGTATCAACGCCCGTGCTGTCGGTCAGCTGCTCCAAAAGCCGGTGGAAGGTTTCTACCGTAGCCCTTTGCAGATCGTCAGAATGGGTGCTGTCTTCCATTGCATAAGTGATCCGGGTAAGAATGTCCGTTCCGTAGGTTACCTGCCCGTTGACTGCGGTTTCCTCTCCGATGACCGCACCGGAATTCAGATCCACTAGCTGCATAACAATGGTAGTAGAACCGTAATCCACCGCAAGACCGTAGTGGTGGGCGGTGGTATCGCCGGCTTCCACATCTGTTATTACCCAGTCTGAGTCCCGATGCACCAGAGTCACGGTGATATCAAATCCCGCATTCCGGCACAGGGGATAGAGCTTTCGAATCACCTTCAGGGGGAAGGTTACCTGCGCATAGCCCAAAGTATTCAGTGCCAGCTCAATGCGCCGTTGATCACTGACTGCCACTTCCTCTGTGGGCATTTTCAAGCTTAAATATTCTTTTTTACTAAAGCTGCCCATAGTCCTTCTCCTATTGGTTTATGGCGTAAGTAAATCAAGCCTTATTCTTTGTATCTGTGATTATACCACAAATTCCCGGCAACGCAATACCACGAAATAAATGAAGCCGGAAGATAAGCCCTGTGTGATGAAATTGATGCGATAAACCCTTGACAAATCCTGTCCTTTTTTGGATAATGGGAATGTTTTTGAAAAGGGAGTGGAAAGATTGAATCATATACATTTGCACAGGGGTTTTGGCAGCTTTATTAAGAAAAATGCAGTAATGGTGATTGCTATGCTGGCAGCCATTGTTACCTGCTTTCTGGTGCCGCCGGACAATGCCTATCTTGGTTACTTTGATGTGAAGACCCTGACCTGTCTTTTTTGCGTGCTGGCGGTGGTCTGTGCCCTGAAAAACATCAATTTCTTCTATATCCTGGCAAAGAAGCTGATTCAGGTATTTCGTAATGCCCGGATCTGTATCCTGGCGTTGGTATATATCACCTTCATCGGCTCTATGCTCATTGCCAATGATATGGCGCTGCTTACCTTCCTGCCCCTGGGTACTTATGTGATGACCGCCACAGGCAAAGGTAAATATATGGCCTTTACCTTTATTATGCAGAACATTGCCGCTAACCTAGGCGGTATGCTCACGCCCTTTGGCAATCCGCAAAATCTTTACTTATACACCAAGTTTCAGATCCCCACCGGGGAATTTATGGGCATTATGGCAGCGCCCTTTATATTGGCGATTGGGCTGATCACCCTGTGCTGCATCCTGTTTGTAAAGCCGGAGCCATTCCAGCTGAAGGATGAGAAGCTCTCCTTGCCCACCGGGCGTTCTATCGTATATCTGCTGCTGTTTCTCCTGGCGATTGCCATTGTGTTCCGGGGAATTCCTTACGGGGTAGGTCTTGTGGTCATTCCATTGGTGCTGCTGTTTATGGATCGGAAAGCACTGAAAATGGTGGACTATCCGTTGCTTCTCACCTTTGTATTTTTCTTTATCTTCTCCGGCAATATGGCACGGATCGAAGGGGTTCGGGGACTGTTCTCCTTCCTTTTGGAGAAGAACACTTTACTTTTCTCCGTGCTGTCCTGTCAGGTGATCAGTAATGTGCCCTCGGCGATTTTGCTGTCCCAATTTACTGACAACTACAAGCACCTTTTGCTGGGCGTGAATATCGGCGGTGTGGGAACACTGATTGCATCCCTTGCCAGCCTGATTACATTCCGGGAGTACAGCAAGCAAAATGGGGGCAAAACCGGCCATTATATTTTGCTGTTTTCCGCCTTCAATTTTGCGTTTTTGATCATTATGGCGGCCTTTAGCTTACTATTTCAATAAAAGTAAACCGGCATGTTGTAAAATGCGCAAAATTTGCAAAATGCACTGTAGGGGCGGCAATCTGCCGCCCGTAAAACCATTCCCATAGCGACGGCTTTTAGGGACGGATACCCGTCCCCTACGCACAATGCTGTTAAATGGTCGTAGGGCGGGGGTTTACTCCCGCCGCTTCAACGCCATCAAATTATAGTGTTTCTGAGATTTTAGGGCATCGAACCCTAAAATCCCAGACGGCGGGAGCAAGCACCCGCCCTACGATGGGTGTAATCGTCAAATAGAAATATATCGCACAAAAAAGAGGTGTCCGACGGACACCTCTTTTTATTTTTTGACAATTTAGGGGTTTAGTGTAATGGTTTCGTTTGCAAAATCGTCTGCCATCCAGTCATTGCTGTCATAGGCGCGAATAGTAAATTCAATGGTTTCAATTTCCGTGATCCCGTTTTCAGCTAAAGTGGTATCGCTCCAGGAGATAGAACTAAATGCACATTTGCCTGCGTCCACTTCATCCGCAAAGAAGGGATCTGCCATAAAGCCGTTCACAGAAACATCATCTACGCTGAACATAATTGTTTTATCGGTCTTGTTTACTAAGAAGATATTTGCTGTATAGCCCCAGATATTATCTTCTTCATAACCGGTCACAATGGCGGTCACATTTTCATTGTCAAGCAGAACTGTGTCTGTATCTGCAGGTGTTCTTACAAAAGTCGTTGCCTTGTCCTCCCCGTAGGGGTAAATATGAACAGACTGCTCAGCAACCGGATCTGCCATAAAATCGTTAGAATCATACACCCGGAAATTCAGTTCAATATCGGTGTAATCTCCAATGTCTGCATCAATCGCACTGTCAGAGAAGGAAATGCTCTCATTCGCCTTCTTGCCGGCAGCAACCTCAGCGGCGAACAGAGGGTCTGCCATTACCCCATTGATAGAAGCGGAGGTCACAGAGAACATATAGGTCTTGTCAGTAGACTTGTTTTCAAGATATGCTTTCAGCGTATAGCCGAGGATCGCATCCTCATTGATACCGGTAATCTTAATGGTGCATTGCTCGTTATCCACTGCAATCACTTCTTCAAAGACAATTTCCTCCGCCTTTGTTTCAGCAGGTAATGTGGTTGCGCTGGTGGTAGCCATTGTTTCGTTGCTGTCACCGTTTTCGGCAGGCGCTGTTGTCCCAGTGGGTGCCGGTGTTGTACCGCAGGCAGCAAGCGTCAGTAGCAGTGCAAGCGCGAGTATCATTCCCATAATTCTTTTCATTTTCATATCTCCTTTTGTGAATTTTTTATAACCGCACGGTTATAACTAACTGTGATTATACATCTTCCGTGGTACGATGTCAACACCAAACGGTTATGAAAGAAGGGCGCCAGTGTGGATAATTACTACCCCAGATTAAAGGATCTGCGGGAGGATCACGATCTTTCCCAACAGCAAATTGCAGATTATCTTGGTATGAAGCAGCCCCAGTACAGCCGCTATGAGCGCGGCCTGCGTGATATCCCCACGGATGTTCTGATCCGCCTTGCCCAGTTATACAAAACCTCCACTGACTATATTTTAGGCTTAACAAACAATTCTAAACCTCATTATAAATAAAACTGGGCTGTAAAATAACGCATATCTATTTAGTTAGAATATATTTAAATACAGACTATCGGCGGGAGCAAGCCCCCGCCCTCGCAGAGAGATGGGTAGGGGGAGGGCTTCCTCCCCCCGGAAGTTTTGCATATTTATACAGATTATTTTGCAGACACTTTTATACACTTCATCCCTTGAATCCATTTTATGATCGCAGTATAATAGCAAGTAAGAATATGCTTGAAAGGATTATATTATGAATAAGAAAATTTTATGGATCACAGAAACTGCCGTCATGCTTGCGCTGCTGGTAGCACTGCAAGCACTTACAAAGCCTTTCGGTCAGCTGGTCACCGGTTCCTGTGTCAATGGCGTACTGGCGATCACTGCTCTGCTGGTTGGTATGAGTGGCGGCATTACTGTGGCGCTGATTAGTCCTGTGTGTGCGTTTTTATTTGGCATTGCCCCCAATTTTATAACCGTGCTGCCCATTATGGCAGGTAATGTGTGCTTTGTGGTACTGCTTTCCCTGATCTCCGGCAAGCCTGTGTGGCGGCAGCCGGTGGCACTGGCGGCGGCTGCAGGCGCAAAATTTGCTGTTTTGTATCTGCTGGTCGTTAAAGTGATCTGCGGTGTTGCTTACAGCGCATTTCTTGGTAAGAAATTAGGGGATATGGTATTACTCACAATGCCAATGATCCAGAAGCTGCCTGCGATGTTCTCCCTCCCCCAGCTTTTCACTGCCCTGATCGGCGGCGGTGTCGCCCTGCTGATTACACCTGTTCTCCGCAGAGCGATGCACAAATAAGCCGAAATTGGAAAAAATCTCTGGAAATCCTACATTTTTCGTTGACTTTGCCGAGTAAAAGTGTTATCCTATTTGAAATAGCATTTTAACGCAATGACGAAAACCAGTACGCGCCCCATTTCTTCTCCAGAGAGCTGCCGTTTGGTGCAAGGCAGCAGAAGGATCGCGCCGAATTCCTTTCCGAGCGGCTTTGCTGAAATTGCCCAGCATCCTCTGAAAAATCTTTTTTGAGGATTTGGGCGAGAGATTTTGGTTCAAATTAAGATGCGGAAAGACCGGAATACTTTGTGTATTGTGAGCTTTTCGCAGCGAAAATTTGGAGCAAAAGATCCGTCCAAATTACAAAAGGGGATTTTTTAGAGGTGCCATAAAGTAGGTAAAGACGGGTGCGCCCGATACAGCGTTACGGTCTGTCTGGACCGGTAGAGGTCGCGCAAGCGACAAACTGAGGTGGTACCACGGGATTTTTACTCGTCCTCTGCTTAACAGCAGAGGACGTTTTTTAGCCTCCCTTGTGCAAAGGGAGGTGCCCCGCAGGGGCGGAGGGATTGCTTTATTATCTATTCAATATTATCTCTTATCTATTATCTAAAGAGTGCAGTAAGAGAAGGTGCACTTTAGATAATAGAGAATAGATATTCACAATCCCCCACCGCTTCGCGGAGCCCCCTTTACACAAGGGGGCCTTGCAGACTGCCGGCATAGTCGGTGGTTACAATCATTCACAGAAAGGATAATGATGATATGGTTATTACAGATTATCTGGAACGAAATGCCCGGCTTTACAGTGCGGAAACTGCACTGGTGGAGATCAACCCCTCCGAGGAGCGGGATAACGCCGTCACCTGGCGGGATTTTAACCTGATTGAAAATGCCAACCCCGATGCACCTTATCGCCGGGATATGAGCTGGAAGGATTTTGACCGGCAGGCAAACCGCTTTGCCAATCTCCTGCTCAGCCGCGGTCTGCAAAAGGGCACAAAGGTTGCTGTTTTGCTGATGAACTGCTTAGAATGGCTTCCCATTTACTTTGGCATTCTGAAGGCCGGCTGCATTGCTGTGCCTATGAACTTCCGCTACTCCTCCGACGAGATCGAATACTGTCTGAATCTTGCCGATGTGGAGGTGCTGGTGTTCGGGCCTGAATTTGTCAGCCGTGTGGATGCCATCTACCCCCATCTGGGCTTCCTGAAAATGATGTTCTTTGTGGGCAGAAACTGCCCCGAGTATGCAGAGGACTGTATGAAACTGATCGGCTTCTGCTCCTCCAGCGCGCCTCCCGTGGCGCTGACAGAGGACGACCACGCAGCGATCTATTTCTCCTCCGGCACTACCGGCTTCCCCAAGGCGATTTTGCACGATCACCGTGCCCTGAACTGCGCCTGCATGGTGGAACAGAACCACCACGGTCAGACCCGGGAGGACACCTTCCTGTGCATTCCGCCCCTTTACCATACCGGTGCAAAAATGCACTGGTTCGGCTCTCTCCTGTCCGGTAGTAAGGCGGTGCTTCTGCGGGGCGTGAAGCCGGAATGGATCCTGCGGGCAGTGACCGAGGAAAAATGCACCATCGTCTGGCTGCTTGTGCCCTGGGCGCAAGACCTGCTGGATGCTGTGGAGTCCGGACGGATCAACCTTGGCGACTATTATCTGGATCAGTGGCGGCTGATGCACATCGGCGCGCAGCCTGTTCCCCCCAGCCTGATCCGCCGCTGGATGGAGCTGTTCCCCCATCATCAGTACGACACCAACTACGGCCTTTCCGAGTCTATCGGACCGGGCTGTGTCCACCTAGGCGTGGAAAACACCCACAAGGTGGGCGCCATCGGTAAGCCCGGCTATCTGTGGGAGACCAAGATCATCGACGAGAACGGCAATGAAGTTCCCCAGGGCGAGGTGGGCGAGCTGGCTGTCCGGGGTCCCGGTGTGATGCTTTGCTACTACAAAAATCCCGAAGCCACTAACGAAGTGCTCAAGGGCGACTGGCTCTGGACCGGCGATATGGCACGAATGGATGAAGATGGCTTTATCTATCTGGTAGACCGGAAAAAGGATGTGGTTATTTCCGGCGGCGAAAACCTGTACCCTGTCCAGATCGAGGACTTCCTCCGTGGCTTTGACAAGATCAAGGATGTGGCTGTTATCGGTCTGCCCGATCCCCGTCTGGGTGAGATCGCTGCTGCTATCATTGAGCTAAAAGAAGGCGTCACCTGCACAGAGGAAGAGATCAACCAGTTCTGCGCCTCTATGCCCCGTTATAAGCGCCCCAGAAGAATCATCTTTGATAAGATTCCCAGAAATCCCACCGGCAAGATCGAAAAGCCGGTACTTCGTGAAAAATACTGCAATGGCCGTCTGGTGGAAAGCCAGATCACCGGTTAAGAAAGACTGTGATACTCTATGGACCTACTTATTAAGCTTCCTATGCTGATCATCTTTTTCGCAATTATGATCGGCATTGGAATTTACTGCAAAAAGCATTCCACCAATGTGGACGGCTTTGTGCTGGGCGGACGGAGCGTCGGCCCGTGGCTAACTGCCTTTGCCTACGGTACATCCTATTTTTCCGCGGTGGTGTTTGTGGGCTATGCAGGCCAATTCGGCTGGAAGTACGGCATCGCCGCCACCTGGGCAGGCATCGGCAATGCCCTGATCGGCTCGCTGATGGCGTGGGCGATCCTGGGTCGCCGCACCCGGGTTATGACCCAGCATCTGGACAGCGCCACAATGCCCCAATTCTTCCAGAAGCGGTTTGACAGCAATGCTCTGAAGCTTGCCGCCTCTGCCATTATCTTTATCTTCTTAATTCCCTACACTGCATCTCTCTATAACGGTCTGAGCCGTCTGTTCGGTATGGCATTTAATATCGATTATGCAGTTTGTGTGATCGTTATGGCGGTCATCACCGCTGTGTATGTGATCGCCGGTGGCTATATGGCTACTGCTATTAACGACTTTGTTCAGGGCATTATTATGATCGTTGGCATCGTTGCAGTGATCGCAGCGGTGCTGAAGGGTCAGGGCGGCTTTATGGAAGCTCTGAACCGGCTGGGTCAGGTTTCTGATCCGGAAGTGTCCAACATCCCCGGCGTGTTTAATTCCTTCTTTGGACCTGACCCTGTGAACCTGCTGGGTGTGGTGATCCTCACCTCTCTGGGCACTTGGGGACTGCCTCAGATGGTCCAGAAATTCTATGCCATCAAAAGCGAAAAGTCCATTAACAAGGGAATGATCATTTCCACGGTGTTTGCCTTTGTGGTAGCCGGCGGCTGCTATTTCCTGGGCGGCTTCGGACGGTTATTCTCCCACCGGGTGGATGTAGCTGCAGAGGGCTACGATGCCATTATCCCTGCAATGCTTTCTGACCTCTCCCCCTTCCTGATCTCCGTGGTGGTCATTCTGGTGCTGTCTGCCTCTATGTCTACCCTGTCCTCTCTGGTGCTGACCTCCAGCTCCACCCTGACACTGGACTTCATTAAGGGAAATATTGTGAAGAAAATGGATGAAAAGCGCCAGCTTCTGACCATTCGTTTGCTGATCGTTGTGTTCATCCTCATTTCCGTTGTGCTGGCACTGATCCAGTACAGATCCAATGTGACTTTTATTGCCCAGCTGATGGGCATCTCCTGGGGCGCGCTGGCAGGTGCATTCCTCGCCCCCTTCCTTTACGGACTTTACTGGAAGAACACCACAAAGGCCGCTGTCTGGACCAGCTTCCTGTTCTCTACGGTGGTTATGCTCAGTAACATTTTCTTCCCCAAAATTTTCCCCACCCTTTTGCGTTCCCCCATCAATGCGGGTATGTTCTGTATGCTTGCAGGACTGATCATCGTACCTTTGGTCAGCCTGTTTACAAAGAAACCCGATGCGGCACATATTAAACAGGTCTTCTCCTGCTATGACCGCACCGTAACCGTATCTGTAACCGATTCTATAGGCGATACAAAGGAGGAAATTTAATGAAAACACTGATGCTTGGCAACGAAGCCGTTGCCAGAGGTCTTTACGAGGCCGGCTGCAGCTTTATTTCCAGCTACCCCGGCACACCCAGCACGGAAATTACGGAATGTGCTGCCCTGTATAAAGAAATGTACGCCGAGTGGGCGCCCAACGAAAAGGTGGCTATGGAAGCCGCTTTCGGTGCAAGCCTTGCCGGCAAGCGCAGCTTCTGCGCAATGAAGCATGTGGGCCTGAATGTAGCTGCCGACCCCCTATTCACCATCGGCTATACCGGTGTCAACGGCGGTATGGTGATCGGTGTGGCAGACGATGCAGGGATGCACTCCTCCCAGAACGAGCAGGACTCCCGCCACTATGCCCGGGCATCCAAGATCCCGATGCTTGAGCCCTCCGATTCTGCAGAAGCACTGGCATTTACCAAGCTGGCATATGATCTGTCCGAGGAATTTGACACCCCGGTGTTCATTAAAATGTGTACTCGTGTTGCCCACTCTCAGAGCATCGTAGAGCCTGCGGACCGGATCGAGGTCAGCAAGACATACGAAAAGAACCCCCAGAAGTACATTATGATGCCCGGTAACGCAAAGCTCCGCCACCCCATTGTGGAAGCGCGCACCCGCAAGCTGGTAAGCTGGGCAGAAACCTGTGATATCAACCGGATTGAAGATGGTGCTGACCGCTCTATGGGCATCATCACCTCCTCCACCTCCTATCAGTATGTGAAGGAAGTGTGCGGCGATAAGTATCCCGTTTTGAAGCTGGGTATGATCTGGCCGCTCCCCGATCAGAAGATTATTGACTTTGCAAAATCCGTTGACACACTGGTGATCGTTGAGGAGCTGGACAGCTTCATCGAGAACCACTGCCGCCAGCTGGGATTACAGTGTGTCGGCAAGGAAAAGTTCTCCTGCATCGGTGAGTTCTCTCAGAATCTGGTTGCCGAAAAGCTGGGTGCGGAAACTGTTTCCGGCACAAAGCTGGATGCAGCCATTCCGCCCCGTCCTCCCGTGATGTGTGCAGGCTGCCCCCACAGAGGTCTGTTCTACACCCTGGCAAAGAACAATCTGACCGCCTTGGGCGATATCGGCTGTTATACGCTGGGTGCTGTCCCCCCTCTGGCGGCACTGGACACCACCATTTGTATGGGCGCATCCATTTCCGGTCTCCACGGCTTTACCAAGGCAGGCGGTGCAGATGGCAAGAAGGCAGTTGCAGTCATCGGCGACTCCACCTTTATGCACTCCGGTATGACCGGCCTTGTGAATATGGCTTATAACGAGTCTAACGGCACAGTTATTATTGTAGACAACTCCATCACCGGTATGACCGGTCACCAGCAGAACCCCACCACCGGCTTTAACCAGAAGGGCGACCCCTGCACCAAGATCGATCTGGAGTCCTTCTGCCGTGCCATCGGCATCCGCCGTGTCCGGGTGGTAGATCCTTACGACCTGAAGCAGTGCGACGAGGCGATCAAGGAAGAAACCGCAGCAGACGAGCCTTCCGTGATCATTTCCCGCCGTCCCTGCGCCCTCTTAAAATATGTCAAGCACAACAAGCCCATCATTGCAGATTCTGACAAGTGCGTTGGCTGTAAGGCTTGTATGAAGATCGGCTGTCCTGCAATCAGCATTGTAGACGGCAAGGCAAAGATCGACAACACCCTCTGCACCGGCTGTGGTGTCTGCGCCCAGCTGTGTAAGCTGGATGCGCTGCAGGCAGCAAAGGAGGACTAAAATATGAAAACACAGAATATTATGATCGTTGGCGTTGGCGGTCAGGGAAGTCTCCTTGCCTCCAAGCTGCTGGGCCGTATGCTG
>JAZQDL010000061.1:0-17910 GCA_045546835.1 Faecousia sp. | reverse complement strand
GCTGAACGAGCAGGATGTAGCGGACGCTCTGCGCAGCGGCAAGCTCCGGGGCGCTGCGGTGGATGTGGTCAGCAGCGAACCGATGCTGCCTGATAATCCCCTGCTGACCGCGCCCAATTGTATTATCACGCCCCATATGGCTTGGACACCGGTAGAAAGTCGCCAGCGCATCATTGACTGCACAGTAGAAAGCATCAAGGGTTATATAACCGGTAATCCGGTCAATACTGTGAATTAAGCAAAAAGCCGTTGATCTCTCGATCAACGGCTTTTCTTTACAATTGGTTAAAGGAGATTGCCACACCAGTCCGCGGACTGGTTCGCAATGACACTGAGGCACAGCGGATATTTTAGGAAAGACACACTCATCATCCCACGGCGTATATGTAATTCCAACCATTATCATCAAGTAATACAGCAACCCTAGCAAGGGGATTCCTAAGGGGGAAGCGGAGGAAATATTGGATGATATAAATCCAATCCGCTTTCCCCTTAGGCCGTCTGGGGAGTCGGGGGACCATACGGGAGGTCCTCGGCGGCTCTTTGCATACTTTCTCGCCGGAGAGAAAGTATGATATCCCTTTTATAAACAGGAGATTGCCACGTCGCTTCGCTCCTCGCAAAGACGTGGAGGTACGATGGCTGATTGCGTAGGGGCAAAAACAAACAACGCCAGCTATCAAGCTGGCGCTGTGTTGTTTCCAAGCTTTATTAGCCTTCTGCGCGCATCTGAGCGAAGCACTCGCTGCAGTATACGGGACGGTCGGTCTTAGGCTCGAAGGGAACCTTTGCCTCACCGCCGCAACGGGCGCAGGTAGCAGTGAAGAACTCACGGGGGCCACGGGCGCTGTTCTTGCGAGCGTCACGGCAAGCCTTGCAGCGCTGGGGCTCATTCTGGAAGCCACGCTCTGCGTAGAACTCCTGCTCACCGGCGGTGAACACGAACTCGTTGCCGCACTCTTTGCAAACTAAAGTCTTGTCTTCGTACATTGGAAATACCTCTCTTCGGTTAGATGATGCCCCGTGAATGCCAAAAATTTTCTGGTAATTAACGCAGGGTCAAAATAGTGGCAATGTCGCCACAACACGGATTATACACAACTGGAGATGTTTTGTCAATCCTTTATGATTTTTTATTTCCAAAATTTTGGAATTTATGCATTTTTCACGACAAATGACCTTTAAATATCAAATTTTGTCTGCCCATTATAGGGAATTTGCATATGCTCATAGGCAAGTGCCGTGGCGCAGCGACCTCTTGGTGTCCGCGACAGAAAACCAAGCTGCATCAAATAAGGCTCATATACATCCTCCAGGGTGACCGCTTCCTCGCCAATGGTAGCCGCCAGGGTCTCCAGTCCCACCGGGCCGCCGCCGTAGTTGCGGATAATGGCGGTAAGCATCCGGCGGTCAATGGCATCCAGACCCAGAGCATCCACCTCCAGCCGGTCCAGGGCAAGGTCCGCAGCTTCCTTGGTGATCACACCGGTTGCCATAATTTGGGCAAAGTCCCGAACCCGGCGCAAGAACCGGTTGGCGATTCGGGGTGTGCCCCGGCTGCGGGAGGCGATCTCCATGGCACCGGCAGGATCGATGTCCATACCCAAAATGGTAGCCGAGCGGGTCACGATCCGGCAAAGCTCTTCCGGGGTATACAGCTCCAGCCGCAAGGACACGCCAAAGCGGTCACGCAGGGGGGCAGAAAGCTGACCGGCTCTGGTGGTAGCGCCCACCAGGGTGAATTTCGGCAGGTCCAGCCGGATGGAGTTGGCGGAAGGTCCTTTGCCCACAATAATATCGATGGCAAAATCCTCCATCGCCGGGTACAGGATTTCCTCCACCACCCGGTTTAGCCGGTGAATCTCGTCAATAAACAAAACATCGCCGGGATTTAAATTTGTCAGCAGTGCAGCAAGGTCACCGGGCTTTTCAATGGCAGGTCCGGAAGTGACCCGGATATTTACGCCCATTTCGTTGGCGATGACACCGGCTAATGTGGTCTTACCCAAACCGGGAGGGCCGTAAAGAAGGGTGTGATCCAGCGGCTCGTTCCGCAAACGCGCTGCCTCAATATATACAGACAGATTTCCCTTTGCCTTTTCCTGACCGGTGTAGTCGCTTAGCAGCTTGGGCCGCAGACCGATCTCGCCCGCATCCTGGGGCGCAAAGGTGGGGGAAATAATAGGACTGTCCAGCTCTTGTGAGAATTCAAGGCTCATAAGAAACCTCCATTATAAGGTAGGGCGGGGGGTTGCTCCCGCCGCCGGTAAATTTATTTCTAAACGGCGGGAGCAAGCCCCCGCCCTACAATTTTAGCCTTTCATTACCATAGCGCGTAGGGCATAGCGCACCAGGTCTTCGGTGGAGGAAGCGGGATCTGCGCCCTTTAAGGCGGCAGCGATCTCGGCAGGAGAATAGCCAAGCTCCTGTAGCGCCGCATTTGCCAAGGCTGCATTGTTTCCCTGGGCCGCAGGGGCAGAAACGGTAGGACCGGAGAAGTCCAGCTCCGCGCTGCTGCCACCAACCTTTTCCTTTAATTCCAGAATGATCCGCTGGGCAAGCTTTTTGCCAACGCCCTGAGCGGCGGTCAAAAGCTTTTCATCCCCGGTCATCACTGCCAGGGTGAAATTCTGCGGACCGGCGGAAAGTATTGCAAGGGCAGCCTTCGGGCCGACGCCGTTAACAGAGGTCAGTAGCTCGTAGCACCGCTGCTCCTCCCGGCTACTAAAGCCGTACAGGTCAAAGGCGTCCTCCCGGATAGACTCCGTAATAAAAAGCTTTGCGCTCTGATTTAATTTCAGCTGGGCAGCTGTATAAGCGGTGACCCGGCAGCCGTAGCCAACGCCGCCGCAGTCAATGACTGCCAGCCCCGGCTCCAATACAGCCACCGTACCGGATACATAATATAACATAAACATCCTCCTGCAGAGCAAATTGAAAATTGAAAGTTGAAAATTGAAAATTATTGTTTCGTTGTCTTTACGATAGCAGTCAATAATCGTTCAATTTCCTTGCAATCTTCGTATATCGATTGAAATTCTTTTTGATTTAGATACTCTGCTGCATAAAGCAGGCGCAACCAATAATCCGTTTCAGCAGCTTCTTTAAGCACAATATTTAGTTTTGAGCAAAAATCCGCTCTGCTTTGTGCGTGTTCAGCTTCTGCCACATTGGCACCTATACTTGTACCACTACGCAGCAACTGTTTTGTCATAATAAACTCTTTTTGCGCAGACTGTATGTATTTACACACATTTACAATCCGTAAGGCAAAACGAAAGCTTCTTTCTTGAATAAGATTATCCATAATTTTCAATTTTCAACTTTCAATTTTCAATTCCTCATGGCCTTTGCAATGAGCGAGGTAGAAGATCTTGCGTGGCAGAGGGCGATGGCGATTGCATCTGCCGCATCGTCCGGCTTGGGCATTGCCTGCAGGTGCAAAAGCCTTTTTGTCATATCCTGCACCTGATGCTTGGTGGCATTGCCATAGCCTACCACCGCCTGCTTGACCTGCATCGGCTTATAGGAAGTGACCTCCAGACCCGCCTGACGGATGGCAAGAAGGATCACTCCCCGGCTCTGGGCGACTCCAATGCCGGTGGTTACATTCTGACCGAAAAACAGCTCTTCAATAGCAACTGCATCCGGCTTTGCCACCTCCAGAAGCTGACGCATATCCTCATAAATGATCTCAAGCCGGGTAGAAAAGTCCATCCCCGCAGGGGTGGTGATCGCACCGCAGCGCAAGAGTGAAAATTGGTTTTTGTCTGCCTCGATCAGTCCAAAGCCGGTAATTCCGTAGCCGGGATCGATCCCCAAGATCCGCATTACACGCCACCTCGAAACACATTTGTATAGTACAGCACAAGAAATCCGATAAACACTGCCAAAGCGATCCACGCGCCAATGATTTGCCATTTGGGCCGGGGAGTATAACCGGATTGTTCTTCCTGTTCCAGAATTTCTTCATCCATAAGACTCACCTCTCATATATCATAGCACAAATGTTTTAATTTTCAACTTTCAATTTTCAATTTTCAATTCGTATACATATTTTTCTTTTCTTTGGAAAAGATACCCTCAAAAGGCGGTGGATATATGGAGAGCTTTTCCTGTAAGACACAGATTCTTTCCGGTCCGGGAACGGTCCGGGAACTGAAAAATATGGGGATCAAGCGGCTGCTAGTGGTAGCAGATCCTTATTTTGCGGAAAACGGAACGGCAGAGCGGTTGGCCGCGCTGACAGGGGCAGAGAAAAGAGAAATTTTTCATAAGGTGATCCCGGACCCTACCGTGGAGCTGGCAGCAGAGGGAACTGCCCTTGTAAAAGCGCTGCAGCCGGATGCCATCATCGCACTGGGGGGCGGTAGCGCAATGGATTGCGCCAAAGCAATGGTATATTTCTCAGGCTACACACCGAAATTGGTGGCGATCCCCACCACCTCTGGCTCCGGGTCTGAGGTAACGGATTTTGCGATCCTGACCCACGGAGGGGTGAAGCACCCACTGGTGGACAGAAAGCTCCAACCGGATGTGGCGATTCTGGACAGTGACCTTCTGCAGACCCTTCCCCCTTCCCTGATTGCGGATGCGGGCTTTGATGTTCTTGCCCACGCCCTGGAAGCCTTTGTGGCAACCGGTGCTGGAGCGATCACCGATGCCCTTTCGAAGGATGCCTTTTCTGCCGCATTCAGCGCCCTGCCTGCATCCTTCGGGGGGAACACGGCAGTCCGGCTGAAGATCCACAAGGCGGCGACTATGGCAGGACTTGCCTTCAATCAGGCAGGCTTGGGCTTAAGTCACGCTATGGCACACGCCCTGGGCGGCACATTTCATCTGCCCCACGGGCGGCTGAATGCCATATTGCTGCCGGCAGTGATTGACTGCAACGCCCACGCCGCCGGTGCAAAATATGCCCAGCTTGCCCGAAGCGCAGGTCTTGGGGGCAGCGCTGACACCATAGCGGTACGGAATTTGAAAAATGCCCTGATCCGCCTGCGGCGGGAGCTGAAGCTGCCCCAGACCCTTCAGGAAGCGGGCATCGACCCCCGGCAGGTCTGGTACAAGTCTAAGGATATTGTAAAAGCCGTTCTGGCTGATCCCTGCTGCCATACCAACCCTATGAAGGTGGAGGATTTTATGGTGCGGCGGGTGCTGGAAGAAATCACCGGTCGTGTCTGAAAAATGGAAAGAGGTAATGTATGAAACTGAAAACAACACTGCTGGGGAAAACCTATTTATTTAAGGATATGAAGGATGTTCTAGCAAAGGCCAACGAGGAAAAGACCGGCGACAAGCTGGCAGGTCTGGCTGCAGAAACTGCCCAGGAACGGGTGGCGGCAAAGGTGGTTTTGTCTGCGCTCACTTTGGCAGATCTGCGGGAAAACCCTGTTGTGCCCTATGAACAGGATGAGGTCACCCGGATCATTCAGGATGACCTGAACGAAAAGACCTATGAAAAAATTCGGAACTGGACAGTATCTGATCTTCGGGAATGGATCTTGTCCGAGGACACCACCGGGGCAGATATCCGGAAAATAAGCCGTGGCTTGACCTCGGAAATGGTGGCGGCGGTAGCCAAGCTGATGAGCAATCTGGACCTGATCTACGCAGGCAACAAGATCACGGTCACCGCCCACTGCAACACCACCATCGGTCTGCCCGGCACCCTTTCCTGCCGTCTGCAGCCCAACCACACCACCGATGACCCGGACGGCATTATGGCCTCTGCCTTAGAGGGCTTGAGCTTTGGCGCAGGCGATGCGGTGATCGGTGTCAATCCCGCAACGGATAGTCCTGAACAGGTGGGAAAGGTGCTGCGGCGGCTGCAGGAAATTAAGGAGCATTGGGAAGTTCCCACCCAGATCTGTGTGCTTGCCCATGTGACCGCCCAGATGAAGGCAGTGCAAAACGGTGCGCCCTGCGACTTGATCTTCCAGTCAATTGCCGGCAGCCAGAAGGGCAACGAGGCCTTCGGCTTCAGCGGGGCGACCTTGCAGGAAGCAAAGGATCTATTAATGTCCCAGGGAACGGCAGAAGGACCCAATGTGATGTATTTTGAGACCGGACAGGGCTCGGAGCTGTCGTCCAACGCACACCACGGGGCGGACCAGGTGACGATGGAGGCCCGGTGCTACGGCTTTGCCAAGCGGTATTCCCCCTTCCTTGTGAACACGGTGGTGGGATTTATCGGACCGGAGTATTTGTATGATGCCCGGCAGGTCACTCGTGCCGGTCTTGAGGACCATTTTATGGGCAAGCTTACCGGTGTTTCCATGGGCTGCGACTGCTGCTACACCAACCATATGAAGGCAGACCAGAACGACAACGAAAACCTGGCTGCACTGCTGACACTGGCAGGCTGCAACTACTTTATGGGCATCCCCCACGGGGACGATATTATGCTCAACTACCAGACCACCGGTTTCCGGGAAACCGCTGCCCTCCGGGAGCTGACCGGAAAGACAGCCATCCCGGAATTCCAGAAATGGCTGGAAAAGATGGGGTTTGTGGAAAACGGAAAGCTTACAAAAAAAGCCGGCGACGGCTCAAGCCTGCTGTTCTAAAACGAATGGACAATTGACAATGGACAATTAAGGCGTTTTCTTTGGAAATAATCTCAAATAAGTCCCCAAAGGGGACACCGCAATTTTCAATTTTCAATTGTCAATTCAATAAGGAGAAGTAATATGAATAAACAGGAACTTTCCGCAATGGTGGCGGATATTTTGAAGTCTATGGGGCAGGAGCCTATGGTAAAGGGCAGCGAGTATTATCCCAGAGACCCCGGACCCCAGCCGGTGGATACCCACTATCACGACGGAGATTTTGTGGAGGATGTGTCTGCACTGGATCTGCGAAAGCTTTACTTGGTGGACGAGCCTGCAAATGGGGATGCCTTCCGGAAGCTGAAGACCTGCACCCCTGCACGGTTGGGCTCGGGCAAGGCAGGACCCCGGTACAAGACCCTGACCATGCTCCGTTTCCGGGCAGATCACGCAGCGGCACAGGATGCGGTCTTTTCCCAGGTGGCCGAGGATTTTGCCCAGAAAAATGACCTGATCCCCTTGCAGACCTGCTGCCACAATAAAGATGAATATTTGACCCGCCCGGACAAAGGACGGATCTTCGATGAAGAAAACCAGAAGGTGCTCCGTTCCGCTTTTCCCCATCCGCCTAAGGTTTTGCTGGTGGTAGGTGACGGCCTGTCCTCGGCGGCAATTACAGAAAACGCAATGCCCTGTGCGGCTGCTATCCGGGAGGGACTGAAAAGTCGCGGTATTTCCACAGACAAAGGGGTTTTTGTGCGCTATTGCCGGGTGGGCGCAGGCGATGCCATCGGTGATGTGACCGGCTGTGAGGTAGTCTGTGTGCTGGTGGGCGAGCGTCCCGGTCTTGTAACGGACAAGAGTATGTCCTGTTATATCACCTATCAGCCACGGATCGGTGCGCTGGAGTCCAGCCGGACAGTGGTGTCCAACATTCACGCACAGGGTATGCCTCCGGCAGAGGCAGGTGCCCATATTGCAAAACTGGTGGAGCTGATCCTGAAGCACAAGGTTTCCGGTGTGGGACTGCATCTGGAGACCCGGTTATGATCCCGGTAAAGGTTCTGTCGGTGCAATATCTGACCAGCGCATCAGAGCAATTGCGCAAAGGGTTGGGCGTGCCGGAAGGGTATCCCTGTCTGGGGCTGCTCACCACCGATTCAGACGACCCCACTTATATTGCCCTGGATGAAGCTACAAAAGCTGCTGATGTGGTGGTTTGCTACGGCCGCAGCTTTTACGCAGGGGCAGCCAATGCCACCACCCCAAATGCCGGAGAAGTGATCGGCATTTTAGCAGGGCGCACGCCCGGAGCAGTAAAAAGCGGTATGGCGGCAGCGCTGAACACTTTGCAGGCGGTGGGCTTTCAGCAGGCGGGGGAGGTTCCCTATCTTGCCCATACGGTCAGCCGCACCGGAAGCTTCCTTTCTAAAGAAGCGGGGGTGCAGGAGGGGTCGGCACTTGCTTACCTGATCGCGCCGCCGCTGGAGAGTATGTATGCACTGGATGGGGCTATGAAGGCGGCAGATGTAAAGTTATGTAAACTATATACGCCGCCTACAGAAACAAATTTTGGCGGCGGTCTGCTTGCCGGAACCCAATCTGCCTGCGAAGCTGCTTGCGCCGCCTTTACAAGAGCCGTTGCAGAAGTAGCAACAAGACCAATGAATTAACAATGGACAATTGACAATGGACAATTAAGGTATTTTCTTCGAAAATGATTTGAAATAAGTCCCAAAAGGGGACACAATAATTTTCAATTTTTAATTGTCAATTTTCAATTCGTTAAGGAGTGATTATTTGGAACTAGATAAAGACTTGCAAGCCCGGCAGGAGGCGCGGATCTTGGTGCGGCAGGCACAAGCGGCACAGCGGCAGCTTGTGCAGATGGACCAGAGCCAGCTGGACCGGATCGTGGAAGCCATTAGCGAAGCCTTCAGCAAGGCAGCAGTGGAGCTGGCGGATATGGCGGTGCGGGAGACTGGCTTCGGCAATGTGGAGGATAAAACCGTCAAAAATGAATTTGCATCCCGAACTGTTGCAAAAGCCATCCGGGGGATGAAAACCGTTGGCGTATTAAAGGAGAACACTGCGGAAAAGCTATGGGAGATCGGTGTGCCGGTAGGCGTGATCGCCGCCATTGTGCCCAGCACCAACCCAACCTCTACCGTGTGTTATAAGGCGATGATCGCCTTAAAAGCCGGCAACAGCATCGTCTTTTCCCCCCATCCCAAGGCGCTCCTGTGTACCTTGCGGGCGGTGCAGATCGTAGCCCAGGCGGCTATCGCTACAGGCGCACCTCCCGGTTGTATCAGCTGCTTAGGCGCAGGCTCTCTGGCTGGCTGTCAGGAGCTGATGGGGGCAAAGGAAGTAAATCTGATCCTGGCAACCGGCGGACCGGCAATGGTGAAGGCCGCCTATTCCTCCGGAAAACCGGCGATCGGCGTAGGCGCAGGCAACGGACCGGCTTATATCCACCGGTCAGCAAATGTGAAGCAGGCACTGACGGACATTCTCCGCTCCAAGACCTTTGACAACGGCACAGTCTGTGCATCGGAGCAGAGCATTATCGTGGAACGGGATATGGAGCAGACCGTCAAGCAAACTGCCGCCGGAATGGGTTATTACTTTATGGATGCCGCGCAGGCAACCCAGCTTGCAAAGCTGCTGTTCCGCCCCAATGGGGCGCTGAATCCGGATATCGTGGGAAAGAAAGCAACCTTCCTTGCGGAAAAAGCAGGCTTCCCCGTTCCCAAGGACACCAAAATTTTGGTTGCCTACGAGGAGGAAGCAGGGCCCACCCGTCCCTATTCTATGGAAAAGCTCTGTCCGGTGCTGGCTTTTTACGTGATGGACAGCGAGGACGCAGTGCTGAAAAAGGTGCAGCATGTCCTCAGCCACGAGGGCGCGGGACACACCTTCTCAATGCACGCAGAAGATACAGAGGTAGTGCGGAAATTCTCCCTGCAAATTCCTGTGTCCCGTTTTCTAGTGAATACCCCCTCCGCACTGGGCGGCATCGGCGCGGAAACGGGACTGTTCCCGGCACTGACTTTAGGCTGCGGTGCAGTGGGCGGCAGCAGCTCGTCGGACAATATTTCCCCAATGAACCTGATCGATATCCGCCGGGTCGCTTGGGGGAAAATGCAGACAAAGCCCCGGTATGATGAGGACCTTGTGGATATTCTCACAGCAAAAATTCTCGAAAGACTGGGATAACTTTGCGTTTTACGCAACTGCAACGGTAGGGCGCGGGTTTGCTCCCGCCGATGAAAACACACTGTCCTTGCGGCGGTAGCAAGCCCCCGCCCTACAGACGGGTAAATGAAAGGAAGTACAAATATGGACACAAATTCTTTGGGTATGATCGAAACAAAGGGCCTTGTTGGGGCAATTGAGGCAGCGGATGCAATGGTGAAATCTGCCAATGTGCAGCTGGTAGGCAAGGAGCAGGTAGGCGGCGGTCTGGTGACCGTGATGGTCCGGGGTGATGTAGGCGCTGTGAAGGCGGCAACCGATGCGGGCGCAGCGGCTGCAGAAAAGGTGGGTGAGCTGGTTTCCGTTCACGTGATCGCCCGTCCCCACACAGAGGTGGATGCCATTTTGCCCCACGGCCGACTGAACCATTCTTCCGGCGATAAGGCAAAATAATGGGAGTGATATTATGGATTTCGATGCGCTGGCGGAAGAAATAGCAAAGCGAATTTTTATTCCTCTGGAAGCCTCCGGCCGCCATGTTCATCTGACCCGCCAGCAGGCAATTACCCTATTTGGTCACCCCCTGACCCCCAAGCGACCCCTTTCCCAGCCGGGACAGTTCCTCGCCAATGAGCGGGTAACAGTGGTCGGTCCAAAGGGAGAATTTTCGAATGTAGCCGTCCTGGGTCCGGAGCGGCCGGAGGGTCAGGTGGAAATTTCTATGACCGACGGCAGGCAATTGGGCGTCACACCGCCGGTGCGCCTGTCCGGTCAGCTGATTAAAACTCCGGGCATCCGGCTTGCCGGACCGAAGGGCAATGTTCAGCTGGAGCGGGGTGTGATCGTCGCCCAGCGGCACATTCATATGACACCGGAGGATGCGCTCCAAATGGGCGTGGAGGATAAGCAGATGGTGCGGGTGCAGACCTTTACGGACCGTCCGATAACGCTCCATTCCGTAATGGTCCGTGTCCATCCGGATTTTGCAACACGGGTGCATCTGGACTACGATGAAGCCAATGCCTGCGGCTTTCAGGAAGGGGATCTGGGGAGGATCATAAAATGAGCCGGGCATTGCTTGTGGGCACAGAGCCCAGCCGACCCTTGGGCTACACCTATGTGACGGATGAGCCTTACGATGCGGTGGTCATCGGCTCGCTGACCCTGGGACAGGTGCTGCACTTTTCGGATGAAAAGGTTTTGTGCGCCCTTGCAGAGGGCAAGCCGGTGGTTCTGTATACCCCCGGACTTCCGGAAGTGCCCAAAAACCGGGCACTGGCGGCATCCGTGGCATCCGGGCGGCGAGAGCTGAAAAACTGGGGGATCATTTTTACAGACGGGGGTCAGAAACGGCTGATCACCGCCCAGGAGGCAAGGGCAATGCGTGCCTCCGGAATCACTGCCGGTCCGGGTGCGGTGCTGACACCGCTGGCAAAGGAAATTTTGGAGGGTATGCAATGAAAATCGGTACAGTAACAGGCTCGGTCTGGTCCAGCCGGAAGGCATCCTGCCTAATGGGGCAGACCTTTTTGGTGGTGGATACCCCGGAGGGGGAAGTGGTAGCGGCAGATCAGGTAGGGGCAGGCACCGGTGACCGGGTGCTGCTGGTGACCGGGACAGTTGCCTCCCGGTTTTGTATGGAAGCCCCGGTGGATGCGGCAGTAGTGGCAATCTTAGATAATAGCGGTATGAAGAATCGATAAATTTCTGTTTATTGGGAAGTTGGATAGAACGGAAAGCTATCGATAACCGTGTCATTGCGAGGAGCGAAGCGACGTGGCAATCTCAAGAATCAGCCTTGTACCAGGAGATTGCCACACCAGTGTGCGCACTGGTTCGCAATGACATGCGTTTTAAGAAACTGCTCGACAAACTGAAATTTGATCAACTGGAGGTGCTTAAGTGTCAGCACAGGAATTTCTAATCACACTGATGGCTGTATTTGCGCTCATAGGTGCGGCGGACCGGATCTTTGGCAACCGGCTTCGGCTGGGCGAGGAATTTGAAAAAGGCATTCTGGCTATGGGTTCTCTTGCTATGGCAATGGTGGGAATTATATGCCTTGCGCCGGTGTTGGCAAACCTCCTGCGTCCGGTGGTCGTGCCGGTGTATGGCTTTCTGGGGGCAGACCCGGCAATGTTTGCTGGCACGATCTTAGCATCCGATATGGGCGGCGGTGCGTTGGCGCAGGAACTGACGGAAAACACCCAGGCTGCCCTTTTGGGCGGTGTGCTGTGCGGCAGTATGCTGGGCGCTACCATTGTGTTTACCATTCCGGTGGCAATGGGGATTATATCGGAAGAAGATCGCCCGGAACTGGCGAAGGGAATTCTTTCCGGTCTTGTCACCATTCCTGTGGGTATTTTGGCTGGCGGTCTGGTGGCAGGCTTTCCCCTTGGGATGATCCTGAAAAACCTTGTCCCCATTGTCCTGATTGCGGCGCTGATCGCACTGGGTCTGTGGAAGGCAGAAAAGGCGATGATCAAAGGGTTCGGCATTTTTGGCAAAGGTGTGGTGGCGGTGATCACCGTAGGCTTGGCAGCGGCGATTTTTGAAGCTCTTACCGGGTATGCGCTCATCCCCGGTCTGACCCCCATCACCGAAGGCTTCCAGACCGTTGGTTCCATTGCCATTGTGCTGGCGGGCGCATTTCCGCTGGTGTTTGTGGTGACCCGGCTGCTAAAAAAGCCTCTTTTGAAATTGGGAAAGCTTTTGGGAATCAATGATACCGCCGCAGGCGGGCTGGTTGCCAGCCTTGCCAATTCCATTGCCACCTTCGAAATGATGAAGGATATGGATAAGCGGGGCAAGATAGTGAACATTGCCTTTGCCGTGTCAGCGGCTTTTGTGTTTGGGGATCATTTAGGCTTTACCGCAGAATTCGCCCCCGAAATGCTCCCGGCGATGATCGTGGGCAAGCTGGCCGGCGGCATCAGTGCCGTAGCGGTTGCATTGTGGCTTACGAAAAAGTAGGGCGGGGGTTTACTCCCGCCGTACAATAGACCAAATAGAAATTTATCGTTGACAAACAGACTGCCTTCGGGATATAATGCTTCTATAATTTGGAAAGGCTGTGAACAGGAGAGTATGCTGCGGAAAACCGCCAGAGAGCCCCGGTAGCTGGAAAGGGGCAGGAAGGAAGCGGCAGAACATGGCCTGGGAGCTGAAATGTCGATAGGTAGGCATTTCCGGGTGCGCCCGTGAACGCGCTAACGAGGTGTGTGCAGGAGATTGCCACGCCAGTGTGCGCACTGGCTCGCAATGACACGATCTATGTACACATAAACCAAGGTGGTACCGCGTCGATCATCGTCGCCCTTGCTGTGCAAGGGCGGCTTTATTTTTAATCGTAGGGCGGGGGCTTGCTCCCGCCGCATAATTGGAGGATCTATTATGAGCAAAGGAAATTATTACATCACAACACCCATCTACTATCCCTCTGCCAAGCTGCACATCGGTCATACCTACTGCACCGTGGCAACGGACGCAATGGCACGCTATAAGCGGCTGCAGGGCTACAATGTGAAGTTCCTCACCGGCACTGACGAGCACGGCCAGAAGATCGAGGATAAGGCAAAGGAAGCAGGCGTCACCCCCCAGCAGTTTGTGGACGAGATTGTCACCGGCGAAGGCGGCGTGCTGGATCTGTGGAAGCTGATGAATATCTCTTATGACCGCTTCATCCGCACCACCGACGACTACCATGTGGAGGCTATCCAGAAGATCTTTAAGAAGATGTACGAAAACGGCGACATCTATAAGGGTAAGTACACCGGTAAGTACTGCAAGCCCTGCGAAAGCTTCTGGACTGAAAGCCAGCTGGTAGACGGCAAATGCCCCGACTGCGGACGGGAAGTACAGGATGCTGAGGAAGAAGCATACTTCTTCCGGCTGAGCAAATACGCAGACCATATCCAGGATCTGCTGGAAAACACCGATTTCTTAGAGCCCCGCAGCCGTGTCCACGAAATGGTCAACAACTTCATTAAACCCGGTCTTGAGGACCTGTGCGTTTCCCGCACCAGCTTCACTTGGGGCGTTCCTGTGGACTTCGATCCCGGTCATGTTGTGTATGTGTGGATCGATGCGCTGTTTAACTATATGACTGCCCTGGGCTTCCAGAATGACAAGTATCAGGACCTCGCCGACTTCTGGCCTGCGGATGTGCATTTTGTGGGCAAGGAGATCGTCCGTTTCCACTCTATTATCTGGCCCGCAATGCTCATGAGCCTTGACCTGCCCCTGCCCAAGAAGGTGTACGGTCACGGCTGGCTGCTGCTGGACGGCGGTAAGATGAGTAAGTCCAAGGGCAATGTGGTAGACCCCTATATTCTGGCGGAGCGGTTCGGCGTGGATGCCCTGCGGTTCTTCCTGCTACGCTCCTTCCCCTTCGGCTCTGACGGCAACTTCTCTAACGAACTGCTGATCTCCACCATCAACACCGACCTTGCTAACGATCTGGGTAACCTGGTTTCCCGTACGGTTGCTATGGCGCAAAAGTACTTCGGCGAAAAGCTGCCGGAAAATCAGGAAGCAGACGAAGCAATGGATGCGGAGCTGATTGCAATGGTCACCGGTCTGCGGGCAAAGTATCAGGAGCAGATGGATGCTTATGCATTCCAGAATGCACTGGCAGAAGTGTTCAAGGTCATTTCCCGTGCCAACAAGTATATTGACGAGAACGCACCCTGGGTGCTGGCAAAGGACGAGGCAAAACATCCCCGCCTTGCAAAGGTGCTGTACAACCTGCTGGAAACTGTGCGTATCTGCGCAGGCTTGCTGACCCCCTTTATGCCCGCTACCAGCACTGAAATTGCAAGCCGTTTGGGCGGTGCGGATATGAGCTGGGATAATCTGGGCGTATTCGGCGTGCTGAGCGCAGATGTGGCAGTGGTCGCCGGTCCTGCTCTATTCCCCAGAATTGATATGGAAAAGGAACTGGCTGCTTTGGAAGAGTTGAGTAAGCCTAAGTCTGATATTGAAATTGAGCCCTACGCAGAAGAGTCTGTGGATTTCGATACCTTCTGTAAGTCCGATTTCCGGGCTGTGAAGGTTAAGGATTGCCAGAATGTGAAAAAGAGCGACAAGCTCCTGCAGTTCACATTGGACGACGGCACCGGCACAGACCGTCAGATCCTTTCCGGTATCGCAAAGTTCTATAAGCCTGAGGACCTGATCGGCAAGACCCTGGTTGCCATCACCAACCTGCCTCCCCGGAAGATGATGGGTCGGGAGTCCTGCGGTATGCTGCTCAGCGCAGTCCATACTGAGAAGGGCGAGGAAAAGCTGAACCTGATCATGCTGGACGATGCCATCCCCGCCGGCGCAAAGCTGTGTTAATACAAAAAAGTGGCAAGGTTTATCCTTGCCACTTTTTGTAATTGAAAATCAGGGAACGGGTACGATAGATGCATTCCCTACATCAAATCTGTCCGAAAAAACGGCGGGACCAAGGCCCCGCCCTACAAACATCTATCGATGGTGCGATCGTAGGGCGGGGGCTTGCTCCCGCCGAATATTTCATTTTGCACTTTGCAGTTTGCCTTTAAAAAGGGTCTTCCCTTTTTCGTACATTTGTGCTACAATGGGTTTATCAAATGGAAAGAAGGATGCGTATGCCCAGAACCAGTAATAAATCCCAGTTAATTCTGGATTTTGTCAATAGCTTCGTGCAGGAAAACGGCTTTGCGCCGTCCATCCGGGAGATCGGCGCGGCAGTTGGCTTAAATTCCACCGCATCGGTCAGCTATCAGCTAAAGCAGCTGCAGGAAAAGGGTCTGCTCACAGGCGCTGCACAGAAGGGCCGCAAGCGAGCAATCTCTACCACCCAGCGCCCCGGTCAGATCCCGGTGGTCGGCGTGGTGACTGCAGGCGTTCCCATTCTTGCCTTTGAAAATCAGGAAGGTACAATGGCTTGGGACGGCGATCCGGGGTGCTTTGCACTCCGTGTCCGGGGCGACAGTATGATGGGTGCCGGCATTTTGGACGGGGACAAGGTAGTGGTCCGCCCCCAGCAAACCGCGAATGACGGGCAAATTGTAGTTGCCCGGATCGGCGACGAGGCTACCGTCAAGCGCCTTTCCCGGAAAAACGGACAGGTGTGGCTGCTGCCGGAAAACGATGCCTACGAACCCATCGACGGGAAGGATGCCGAGCTGATCGGCATTGTAAAAGCGGTGGTTCGGGAATATTGATGCAATGCGGCACTGAAAAAGTGCCGCATTGCTTTCGAAAAAAGTGGATAAAATGGACAATTTTGCATAATTTTTTGTAAAACTGTTTACATTTGGAAATAGATATGTTAAACTATATGCGCATTTGAAGTCGATTGCAAAAAAGAAAAAACAGGCAGCCAGCGGCTGTCAGACAATTGAAAGGAGATTTTTCAATGGCACATAAGTATGTTTATCTGTTCACTGAAGGAAACGGCACAATGCGGGAGCTTCTGGGCGGTAAGGGCGCAAACCTGGCTGAAATGACCAACATCGGCCTGCCTGTACCCCAGGGCTTTACTATTTCCACGGAGGCTTGTACCCAGTACTATGAGGACGGCCGTATGATCAACGACGAGATCAAGGCTCAGATTATGGAGTACGTGGAGAAGATGGAAGCCATCACCGGCAAGAAGTTCGGTGATCTGAATAACCCCCTGCTGGTTTCTGTCCGTTCCGGCGCGCGCGCATCTATGCCCGGTATGATGGACACCATCCTGAACCTGGGTCTGAACGAAGAGGTCGTAGAGGTTATGGCCGCTCGCTCCGGCAACCCCCGCTGGGCTTGGGACTGCTACCGTCGCTTTATCCAGATGTATTCCGACGTGGTTATGGAAGTAGGTAAGAAGTATTTTGAGGTCCTTATCGACGAGATGAAGGAAAAGAAGGGTGTTACCCAGGACGTTGAGCTGACTGCCGACGACCTGAAGGAGCTGGCTGGCCAGTTCAAGGCTGAGTACAAGTCCAAGCTGGGCACCGACTTCCCCTCCGATCCCAAGGTGCAGCTGATGGGTGCGATCCAGGCTGTTTTCCGCAGCTGGGACAACCCCCGTGCAAATATCTATCGCCGCGAGAACGATATTCCCTATTCCTGGGGTACTGCTGTTAACGTGCAGTCTATGGCCTTCGGTAATATGGGTGACGATTGCGGTACCGGCGTTGCCTTTACCCGTGACCCCGCTACCGGCAAGCCCGGTCTGATGGGCGAGTTCCTGACCAACGCCCAGGGCGAAGACGTGGTTGCAGGCGTTCGTACCCCCATGCCCATCTCCGAGATGGCTGAGAAGTTCCCCGAGGCATTTAAGCAGTTCCAGGAGGTTTGCCAGATTCTGGAAAACCACTATCGCGATATGCAGGATATGGAGTTCACCGTTGAAAATGGCAGGCTGTATATGCTGCAGACCCGCAACGGCAAGCGTACTGCTCCCGCCGCTCTGAAGATTGCTTGCGATCTGGTGGATGAGGGTATGATCGACAAGAAGAAGGCCGTTGCTATGATCGATCCCCGTAACCTGGACACCCTTCTGCATCCCCAGTTCGATGCTAAGGCTCTGAAGGCTGCAACTCCCATCGGCAAGGCTCTGCCTGCTTCCCCCGGCGCTGCCTGCGGTAAGATCGTCTTCACCGCTGAGGACGCAAAGGCTTGGGCTGAGCGTGGCGAGAAGGTGGTTCTGGTTCGTCTGGAGACAAGCCCCGAGGACATCGAGGGTATGATCTCCGAGGCCGAGGCCGTCGCTATGATCGATCCCCGTAACCTGGATACCCTGCTGCATCCCCAGTTCGATGCCAAGGCCCTGAAGGCTACCGCTCCTGTCGGCAAGGCTCTGCCCGCTTCCCCCGGCGCTGCCTGCGGCAAGATCGTCTTCACCGCTGAGGACGCCAAGGCCTGGGCTGACCGTGGCGAGAAGGTCGTCCTGGTCCGTCTGGAGACTTCGCCCGAGGATATCGAGGGCATGAAGGCCGCTCAGGGCATCCTGACCGTCCGTGGCGGTATGACCTCCCACGCTGCTGTTGTTGCCCGCGGCATGGGTACCTGCTGCGTTTCCGGCTGCACCGAGATCAACATGGACGAGGAGAACAAGGTGTTCACTCTGGGCGGCAAGACCTTCCATGAGGGTGACGAGCTGTCCCTGGACGGTTCCACCGGTAACATCTACGACGGCATCATC
>JAZQDL010000060.1:0-6631 GCA_045546835.1 Faecousia sp. | reverse complement strand
GCTGATTACCGGCTGTGTCGTATCCTTCATCGTCAGCCTGATCGTCATCAAGGGTCTGATGGAATATGTCCGCAAGCACTCCTTCAGCATTTTCGGCATCTACCGCATCCTCCTTGGCATCGCCGTAGTCGCCTATTTTGTGATCACATCCCTTGTCTAAGGTCGCCCGCAAAGCCTTCCCCTGGGGGAAGGGCAAAAAGTCCCCGGGGCGATGCCCCGGGGACTTTGCTATGAAGTTTTATTGTTCTTGGAAATTCGTCAGATTACATATCTGCGCCGCTGATCACAACGCCGTTTGCAGCAACCTGAGGTGCCAGAGTAAAGCTCTCAGCATCTGCGCCGTTGATAGCGGAAACAGTGATGTAAACGCCATCGTTAGCAGCATACTTATCAGCCCAGGAAGCGGAGAATGCAGCATCAGCATAAGCAAATGCGTCAACGCCGTCAACTGCCAGAGCAGCCTGGATGCGCAATTCGGTACTCATACCGATCAGGTCCAGAGCAGCCTTGTTGGAGAACTTGATCTGGAACCAGTACTTGGGAGAAGCACTGTTCTTACCGGTAATGGTAACGGGCTCAACATCCACATTGTACAGGTGGTATGCACCAGCAGCCTTGTCCTTCAGCGGCAGCTGGGGATTATCCACCTCAAATACAACCTCATCAACATAGAGAGCAGCCTGACCATCGAACATATCGATCACATCGCCTACTGCATCCAGGGAGTCTGCATAGACAGCCTGACCGTTCAGGTTCAGGGTAACGCCGGCAGGAACTTCGATGGCATCGGCAACCACAGTATCCAGCAGGTGGATGGTTTCGCCGGGCTCAGCATCTGCAAGCGCCTCACCAAATGTAGCATAGGTCTCGCCACCGACGATGGCGGCAGGAGCTTCCTCGACGACAGGAGTCAGAGTAATTCCGTCAATTCCGAGGTTCGCATTTGTAAGGTCGAATACCACAAGGAAGTCGCCGGCAGCGTCAACAGTGACCTCGCCGATTTCAGTGGACACAGCAGTGGCTCTCTTGGAGATAACAACACCCTTATTAACCGGAGTCTCTGCATTGATGTAGCTCTTTACATCTGCGTGGGTTGTGGCGTTTTTGTAATCTGTAGAGAATGCATCAATGAAGTAGATATCGGCTGACACATCATAGTAACCACCCTTAACTGCCAGCTTGTAGGTGCCGGCCTTGTCTACATGCAGCATAAAGGACGCAACGGATCCGTTCGCATCTTTCACACCAGCATTACTTGCAGATGCTTTCGTGTTATCAGCGTGGTCGAGATCATAGAATGTGTAGGTTGTCATGCTAGTATTCGTATTATCCGTTGCTGTGTTAGACTTATAGGCAGCATCGGGGCGCCAGTTGAGGGTATAGGGATAGCCGGAACCGTCCGCTTTGTAAATAGCATCCTGCAAATAACCAAGCGTGGTGGGGTTGCCTGCCTCATCCCAAGCGGTCGGAATAAAGACAGAGTACTTATTACGGCAGTTAATAGAAGCAGGGATTGTCTCAAGGGGAACAATGGAGGTTACAGATGTAGTTTCTCCAGTTGTCTCATCTGTTACATCCTCTGTCTTGGTTGTATAAAGGTTGGAAATGATGTTATAGTAGGGGTTGCTCTCATTGAAGATATTGAAATCATAGACTTCAGCATCCTCAGCACCGAAGGTTTCGGGTTCCAGAACGATATCGTGCAGGAAAATGTTCTTCTTAGCCAGAGACGTATGAAGTACCATGATGTACTCACCGCCCAGATAGCCTGCGGAGATCTTCTGGTTTGAAGTGCCTCTGCCGGGGTTATAGAACAAACCGTTTTCGGGAGTCATCAGTGCCTGGATATCTTCCACAGCCATAGCCTCAGAGGAAGCGGGGAACATATAGACACTCTTCCAATCATTATATCCATAAGGGGCATTGATGGAAATATTGTAGCTGCCGCCACTGGTAACTCTGATACGCAGCGCGATCCAGCCGCCAGCACTTCCCGCAGGAGTATAGAGTGCCAGACCGCCCTTATTGTTGAATAATGCGGTGCTGTCGGAGAATATATCGGAATAGGCTTCGACCTTCCAGTCCAGCGCACCGGCTGCATACTGAGCATCGGTGTAAGCACGCAAGGTGGTGGTTCCGCCGTTTCCGTCATTCAACTCGGTTGCGAAAGAGGTTTCCTTTTCAACGATCTGATCAAACACAGGGTCGCTAATTTCTTGCAGCGCAGTGGTGATGGTCTGGGATGCAGAACAATCATTTTCTGTAATCACATCACAAGCCAGCTGCTCCAGCTTCATTTCGCTGATGGCATAGGAGGCTTGATCTGCCTTATAGACCACAGCATACTCACCGGCTTTCAGGAAAGCCTTATCGAAGGTGACGGTGGACTCTTCGGCAAGCATTGCCTTAGTGCCTACACAGTAGGTATCGTCAGCGATCAGGGTGGGGATATTTGCAGCAGCATCGCCGTTAAGGGCTGCAACAGGAATGATGTAAGCAGTAACATTGGGAGTCTGTGCGCAGCTATTATAAATTGCTTCATTCTTATTGTTCTTAACAGTTGAAAGGTTCTCAGGTACTGCACCCTTGTTAGTGGTCAAAGACAGGTACATATTACCGGTCTGGGGAACATTGAGCTGAACAGCAGCCCACGCATTTGCATCTTTAATATAGAGCTGATATGCAGTTCTGCTACAGAATTGATAAGCACCGGTGTGTGCCAGATATTTCCAGCCAAAGGACTCATAAGTTCCGTTGTAAGCATTTGCGCTAACATTAGAGCCGAGCTGCAAGACATAGGTAGTGACACCAGTCGCATCATCGGTAGTAGAACTCTGAATCAGGTTCTTGTTGTAGGTATGATTTGCCCAAGTGGAGAGATCATCTTCCAGATCAAAGGGGAAGAAATCATAGGTTGCCACTTCGTTCTTTTCGTAAGCTTCGCCGATCAGGGACATCTCACAGATGGTATAGATTCCTTCGGAAGCGGTGTAAACGATGACATACTCGTCATAGTCCATACGAACCTTGTCGAAGGTGACATCGGTATCTGCAGCACCCATCGTGGCAGTGCCGACACAGTACTTTTCTGTCATCAGGCTCTCGATGGCAACCTGCTCAGCAGTGAGTTGAAGCTCGCCTTCAACAGCCTCGGGGATCACAGCATTTGCCACAGCCTCGTTGACAACATTCAGAGGAATGGCATACGCAGTGACATCGCCGGCCCAATCGGAGCACTCGTTGGTCCAGTAAGTTTTTTCGGTCTCTTCATCCACAGTCTTGTCTGTGGTAAAGTTCAGGGCATAAGAACCGGGCTCAGAAACTCTGATCACCAGAGCGTTCCAGCCGCTCTGCAGACGCACCTGGAAGAGCATATCGTCACGGAAAGTAGCGTGATTGACGAGATTGCCCGCATCGTTAAGACTGGTGGTGTAAGCAAAGCCTTTCCAGTTCAGGGTCTTGGCCGCATAGGCATCTGTAATCACAGAGTCAGTCAGCAGAGGACCATAGTACGAGGTGACGCCCTCCTTATTGGTCTTAACCAACAGCTTGTCAAGGCCTTCTGCGGTCGTAGGATCGGTATGGTTCAGATCCTTCAAACGGATGGGGTAGGTTTCTGCTACGTTAGCAGAGGGGGTATCGACGGCCACGTCTTCAGCGAAGGCGACGGGGACCATCAAGGATGCCAGCATGCACACAGTCAGCAGCAGTGCAAACAGGCGCTTGAAGTTTGTCTTCATAAACTTTTTCCTCCTGAACAATAAAAATGTTTTTGCACCGGACCGCCGGTGCTGGGTTTTGGTTAATTCTACCTATTTTGGGTATAGATAGACCTTCGCATAGATAATTTACCATAGTTTTCCGGAAGTTGCAATAGATTTTTTCCATTTTTTAACAGAAGGGGGCTTTAATATGGTACAAAAATTAAGGGTGATTTTTGTTATATTTGCACATATGGGAATTTTACAATGATTCTAAGGGCTGGAATACTGTTGGTGTAGGGGCGGATGCCCACATCTGCCCGTTGGAAGACGAACGGTTTGGGAAGGTTTTTAGGGACGATGTGCCTCAATCGTCCCCTACAATAAGGTCGGTAGGTGCTCGTAGGGGCGGATGCCCACATCCGCCCAAGGAATGCGGCGTTTATCGGCAGGTTATTTGGGACGAGGTTGGTAGGTTTTCGTATGACAAAGGGAGGGGCAATGCCCCTCCCCTACTGTTTGGTTGGTTTTGCGGGCGGCAGATTGCCGCCCCTACATTAAATATTATAATAATTACTTTGCTGCGTTTACCAGGTCGGCGGTGTCCTGAGCGATCATCAGCTCTTCGTTGGTGGGAACGACCCACACTTCCACCTTGGAATCGGGGGTGGAAATCTTCAGTTCCTTGCCCCGCTTGCCGTTGAGCTCGGGATCGATCTTAACACCCATAAAGCCCAGGTACTCACAAACTGCAGCACGGACAGCGCAGTCATTTTCACCGACACCGGCGGTGAAGGTCAGCACATCGATGCCGTTCAGAGCAGCTGCGTAAGCGCCAACATACTTAGCAACCTCGTAGCAGAACTTTTCACGAGCCAGTGCGCAATTCTCATCGCCGTTCTTTGCGCCGTCTTCCAGATCACGGAAGTCGGAAGAAACACCGGAGATCGCCAGCATACCGGACTTCTTATTGAGCATATTCAGGCACTCGTCAACGGACATACCGTACTTATTGCAGATGAACTGGACCACGGCGGCGTCAATGTCGCCGGAGCGAGTACCCATAGGCACACCAGCCAGAGGGGTCAGGCCCATGGTGGTGTCCTGGCACTTGCCGTCCTTAACAGCGGACATAGAAGAACCGTTACCCAGGTGGCAGTTGACCATCTTGAATTCCTTCTTGCCCACCAGCTCAGCAGTACGGCGTGCAACATACTTATGGGATGTGCCGTGGAAGCCGTAGCGGCGGATGGAGTCGTTCTCATAGTACTCGGTGGGGATGGCGTAGCGGTATGCCTTGGGAGGCATAGTCATATGGAAGGCAGTGTCGAACACAGCGACCTGAGGTGTGCTGGGCATAACCTTCTGGCAAGCCTCAATGCCCATCAGGTTTGCGGGGTTGTGGAGCGGTCCGAGGGGGATGCACTTCTTGATTGCGGTGATCACTTCGTCGTTAACGATGCAGGAATCGAAGAATTCCATACCGCCGTGGAGCACACGGTGACCGACTGCGTCGATCTCGTCAACACTCTTAATAACGCCGTCCACAGGGTCGACCAGGATTTCCAGAGTAGCTGCGATGGCTTCGGAGTGGGTGGGCATAGGAATGTCCTTAACCACCTTATTGTCGCCTACCTTATGGTTCAGGCGGCCGTCGATGCCGATACGCTCACACAAACCCTTTGCGGAAACTTCGCCGGTCTGGGGGTCCATCAGCTGATATTTCAGGCTGGAGCTGCCGGCATTGATGATCAGAATGTTCATTTCAGATTGCCTCCTAAAATAATGTTTTTCATTTTTGCACTTTTATGATAATATAACCATAGATGAACTCATTATATAATATTATTTTCGTTTTCTCAACCCCTATTGCGGGATTTTTTTCAAGAAGGTGGCTTTTTTGGATATAACAGGCATTATTTGTGAATATAATCCCCTGCATCTTGGGCACAAAAAGCAAATGGATCTGCTACGGACGCAATTTCCGGAGGGCGGCATTGTATGCTTAATGAGCGGAAATTTCGTTCAGCGGGGGCAGCCGGCGGTGTTTCATAAATCTGTGAGAGCCCAGGCGGCGGTCAAAAGCGGCGCGGATCTGGTTCTGGAGCTGCCGGTGACGGCTGCCCTATCCTCTGCGGAAGGATTTGCATCAGAAGGCGTACGGATACTGGGCACGTTTTGCCAGCGGCTTTGCTTTGGGGCAGAAAATGCGGACGCGGCACAGCTTATGGCTGTTGCAAAGGCGCTTTTAACACACGAATTTTCAGAGCATTTGACTGCGGCGCTGGAGACGGGGGTCTCCTTCCCTGCTGCACGGCAAAAAGCACTGGAAGAAATGGGAGTGGATGCATCCATTTTAAGTCAGCCGAATAATATATTGGGCGTTGAATACTGCAAGGCGATCTTAGTACAGAATTCCAGGATGACTCCCCTGCCCATTTTACGGCAAGGGAATTATCACGATGAGCAGGCGAACAGGGAAAACCCGTCGGCGACGGCGGTGCGGAATTTGATGGTTACGGGTCAGCCGTGGCAGTCGTTTGTGCCGGAAGGGGCGCAGGAATGTTTTGCGGGTGCAGAAATTCACGCACTGGCTGCGGGTGAGCGGGCAATTTTGGCGCGACTGCGGACCATGACAGACGAGGAATTTGAGACACTCCCCTACGGAAGCGAGGGTCTTTGGCGGAAGCTGATGCACGCGGTGCGAAAGGAAGCCACTTTGGAAGGCATCTTGACTGCTGTGAAGTCCAAGCGGTACACCCGCTCGCGGCTGGACCGGATGGTAATGTGTGCCTTTTTGGGTCTTGACCGGGAAATGATGGAAGCATCTGCCCCTTATGCAAGGGTTTTGGCGCTTAATGACAAGGGCCGGGAAATTTTGAAAACTGCGCGGCAGTTTGGAGATTACCCCAACATTGGAGAAAAAACAG
>JAZQDL010000059.1:0-3468 GCA_045546835.1 Faecousia sp. | reverse complement strand
GGCTTCGGTCAGTCCGAAAGCACCATTATTATCGGCAACCTGACCGGTCAAAGCCACAAGATCGGCTCTATGGGTAAGCCTGTTCCCCTGTACGATGTGCATCTTCTGGATGCAGACGGCAATGAGGTGGAGCGTGGTGAGCCGGGCGAGGTTTGCATCAACATTGCCCAAGGTCTTCCCTGCGGTTTGGCGTACGCCTACGAAGGTAACGATGAGGTTACCAAGGAAACCTGGCGGGACGGCTGGTATCACACCGGCGACCTTGCCTGGATGGACGAGGACGGCTTCTTCTGGTATGTGGGCAGAGCGGATGATGTGATCAAGTCCTCCGGCTACCGGATCGGACCTTTTGAAATTGAAAATGTGATTATGGAGCTTCCCTATGTTCTGGAATGCGGCGTGTCTGCTGCCCCCGATGAGATCCGCGGTCAGGTAGTTAAGGCATCCATCGTGCTGGTAAAGGACTTTGTGGGAACAGACGAGCTGAAGAAGGAAATTCAGAACTATGTCAAATCCCGCACCGCACCCTATAAGTACCCCCGCATTGTGGAGTTCAGAGAAAGCCTGCCGAAAACCACAAGCGGAAAGATCATCCGCAAGCAGCTGTAATTATGGAACACAAAAGACTAACACTTTTTGCCGGGCATTACGGCTCCGGTAAAACCAATATTGCTGTAAACTATGCAATTGCTCTGGCAAAAGAAGGCAAAGACGTCTGCATTGCAGATCTGGACATTGTCAATCCCTATTTCCGCACAAAAGACAGTGCCAAGCAGCTGGCGGATGCAGGTGTGACATTGATCTCCCCCCAATTCGCCAACACAAATGTGGATCTGCCTGCCCTGCCGGCAGAGGCCTATCGGCTGGTGCAGGACAAGGGCATTTACGGTGTGATGGATATCGGTGGCGATGATCGGGGTGCTTATGCGCTGGGTCGGTATGTGCCGTTCATTAAAGAAGAAGGTAATTACCGGATGATCTTTGTTGCCAACTGCTGCCGTCCCCTGACCACCACCGCGGAAGATGCGCTGGAAGTGATGCGGGAGATCGAAACTGCCTGTGGCCTGCAGTTTACGGACATTGTCAATAACTCTAACTTAGGACCGGAGACCGCCGCCGAAACGGTGCTGGACTCCTTGCCCTACATTCAAAAGCTAAGCCAGCTTAGCGGTCTGCCTGTGTTTGCCCACACTGCCGAAAGCAGTGTTGCACAGCAGCTGGACCTTTCCAACGTTTTCCCTCTGCATTTGCAGGAAAAATATTTTGACCTTCCAGGAGGAATATAATATGGCAAAACTCACCTTTCAAACTGACCTGTGTAAAGGCTGCGGCCTGTGCGTAGATGCTTGCCCCAAGGGCTGCCTCACCATTGCTGCAGATAAGATCAACAAAAAGGGATATTCTCCCGCCGAGATGGCAGACCCGGATAAGTGCATTGGCTGCGCATTCTGCGCTACCATGTGCCCGGACTGCATCATCACCGTAGAAAAGTAAGGAGGCGCGCTTTATGGCACAAAGAGTACTTATGAAGGGCAACGAAGCCATTGCGGAGGCCGCCATTCGGGCAGGCTGCCGTCATTACTTCGGTTACCCCATCACCCCCCAGACAGAGATCGCTGCCTATATGGCAAAGAAAATGCCTAAGATCGGCGGCGTGTTCCTGCAGGCAGAAAGCGAAATTGCATCTATCAATATGGTCTACGGTGCTGCCGCTGCAGGTATGCGTGTTATGACCTCCTCCTCCAGCCCCGGAATTTCCCTGAAGGCTGAAGGTCTGAGCTATATTGCCGGTTCTGATGTGCCTGCGCTGGTGGTTAACGTCCAGCGCGGCGGCCCTGGTTTGGGTGGCATCCAGCCTTCCCAGTCCGACTACTTCCAGGCTACCAAAGGCGGCGGTCACGGTGACTACCGGATGATCGTCCTTGCACCCGCTTCCGTTCAGGAAATGGCAAGCCTGACCATTAAGGGCTTTGAGCTGGCTGACAAGTACCTGATGACCTCTATGATCCTTGCCGACGGCACCATCGGACAGATGATGGAGCCCATCTCTTTTGAGGATGTGGAGATCAAGACTTTTGAAAAGCCCTGGGCGCTGACCGGCACAAAGTGCGCACGCAAGCACAATGTGGTCAATTCCCTGTACTTAAAGCCGGACGAGCTGGAAGTGAAGAACTTCGAGCGGTTCGAGCGCTATAAGATCGTTGAAGAGAACGAGGCTATGTGGGAAGAGTATATGATGGAGGACGCAGAGTACTGTGTGGTCGCCTTCGGTATCGCCTCCCGTGTGGCTAAGAACGCAGTGGTGGCTGCCCGTGCGGAGGGTATTAAGGTAGGTCTGATCCGCCCCATTACCCTGTGGCCCTTCCCCAAGAAGGCACTTTCCGCCGCCGCTGACAAGGTTAAGAGCTTTGTTTGTGTTGAGCTGAATATGGGTCAGATGATCGAGGATGTCCGTCTGTATACCCAGTGCAAGAAGCCTGTTTCCCTGTGCTGCCGCTGCGGCGGTATGATCCCCAGCCCTGAGGAAGTTCTAGAGAGCATCCGCAAGGCACAGAAAGGAGAGTTCTAAAGATGGCTACTGTATTCCAAAAACCCAAGTCCTTGGCAGATGTGCCTCTGCACTACTGCCCCGGTTGTCCCCACGGCATCATCCACCGTCTGGTGGCAGAAGGCATTGACGAGCTGGGCATTGAGGGTAAGACCATTGGCGTTGCCCCTGTTGGCTGTGCCGTTATGGCATACGACTACTTCAATGTGGATATGATCGAGGCTGCCCACGGACGCGCTCCCGCTACCGCAACCGGCATTAAGCGCTGCCGTCCCGAGAACATCGTCTTTACCTATCAGGGTGACGGTGACCTTGCCTCCATCGGTATGGCGGAAACTGTCCACGCCGCTGCCCGTAATGAAAACATCACTGTCATCTTCGTCAACAATGCCATTTATGGTATGACCGGCGGTCAGATGGCGCCCACCTCCCTGCCCGGACAGGTCACCCAGACCTCTCCCTATGGCCGTGATGTAAATCACTGCGGCTGGCCCATTAAGGTATGCGAAATGCTCTCCACTTTGGAAGGTCCTGAGTACATCACCCGTGTGGCTGTAAACAATGTAAAGAATGTCTTGAATGCTAAAAAGGCAATTAAAAAGGCATTCCAGAACCAGATGGAAGGCAAGGGCTTCAGCCTTGTGGAAGTAGTCTCTGCCTGTCCCACCAACTGGGGTATGACACCGCAGCAGGCACTTAAGTGGGTGGAAAGCGATATGCTCCCCTACTATCCCATTGGCGTATACAAGGACCGCACCGCTGCAAAGGAGGGCAAGTAATATGAAAACTACCCAAATCCTGATTGCAGGCTTCGGCGGACAGGGCGTTCTGTTTGCCGGTAAATTCCTTGCTTACAAGGGTCTGACGGAGAATATGCAGGTCTCCTGGCTGCCTTCCTACGGCCCGGAAATGCGTGGCGG
>JAZQDL010000058.1:0-2423 GCA_045546835.1 Faecousia sp. | reverse complement strand
GATGTGACCGTTGCGGTCACTGCAGATGAAGAAATCCGGATCGCCCGGCTGATGGCGCGAGATCAAATCACAGAAGAATATGCCCAAATGCGCATCCGCTCCCAGAAAAACCCCGAAGAATTTAATGAATTATGCGACTATATTCTGGAAAACAACGGCTCTGCGGAAGAATTTCGCCATAAGTGCCTTGCGTTTTTTCAGGACTTGGGTATAATGAAAGTATAATCGTAGGGTGGGGGCTTGCTCCCGCCGAATACCCCAAATGGTAGGGCGGGGGCTTGCTCCCGCCGACACTGCAAAAGGAGATTAAATTATGACTACTGACGAACTGCGCGAAAATCTGCTGTCCTCCCGGAAGAACGGATATTGCGATTTAACTGCCGACCAGCGCTCAGAAATGGAAAGCTACTGCAAGCGTTATGCTGCATTTATGGATGCCTGCAAAACTGAGCGGGAAGCAACCGTTTGGGCGGTTGCAGAGGCAGAAAAGAACGGCTTTAAGCCCTTTAGCGCCAATATGTCTGCCAAGCCCGGCGACAAGATCTACTTCAACAACCGTAATAAGAGCATCATTCTGGCTGTGGTGGGCACCGAGAGCCTTGCAAAGGGTTCTAACATCTGCGCTGCGCACGTGGACTCCCCCCGTATGGACTTAAAGCCCAATCCTCTGTACGAGGACTCCGAGATCGCCTATTTCAAGACCCATTACTACGGCGGCATCAAGAAATACCAGTGGCCCACTGTGCCTCTGGCGCTCCACGGCGTTGTGTGCCGCAAGGACGGCAGCACCGTTACAATCACCGTTGGTGAGGACGACAACGATCCCATCCTGATGGTCTCTGACCTGCTGATCCACCTGGCTGGAGACCAGATGAAAAAGACCCTGGCAGAAGGTATTGCCGGTGAGCAGCTGAATGTGATTTTGGGCACTGAGCCTATCGACGGCGAAGGCGCAGACCTTGTGAAGCTGAACATTATGAAGATCCTCAATGAAAAATACGGCATTGTGGAGGATGATTTCTACTCTGCAGAGCTGACCGTCGTACCTGCCGGCAGGTGCCGTGATGTGGGTCTGGACCGCAGCCTGATGGCTGCTTACGGTCACGATGACCGGGTGTGCGCCTTTGCGGAAATGGAGTCCCTGTTCCATATCGGCACTCCCACCAAGACCGCTGTCTGCATCCTGGCAGACAAGGAAGAGATCGGCTCTGTGGGCGTTTCCGGTATGCTCAGCCAGGCATTTGAGTACTTTATGGAGACCCTGTGTGTTGCCCAGGGTGTCCGGCTGACCGAATGCTTTGCAAATTCCTTCTGCCTGTCCGCAGACGTTTCCAACGCCTTTGATCCCAGCTTCCCCGAAACCTGCGACAAGCGCAACAACAGTATGCTCAACTATGGTATTTCCATTTGCAAGTATACCGGCGCCCGGGGTAAGGGCGGCGCAAGCGATGCCTCTGCTGAGGCTATGAGCCACGTGCGCACCACCTTGGACAATGCCGGTGTCCGCTGGCAGATCGCAACCCTGGGTAAAGTGGACCAGGGCGGTGGCGGTACGGTAGCTGCCTATATGGCAAACCGGAACATCGTCACTGTGGACGCAGGTGTTCCTGTTTTGTGTATGCACGCACCTATGGAGATCGTTAGCAAACTGGACTGCTACCACACCTACCTTGCCTGCAAGGCAATCTACCTCGCCTGATTTTTAGAACAAAAAATGACTGATGCAAAATGTATCTTGCATCAGTCATTCTTTATTTCTTTTTCTTTTTGCAAACCGCCAGAGTCACCCAAAGTACTGTGCCTGCAAGGATTACGCTGCCTGCGGATATCCATACAATATCCCAGTTGAATGCTTCCTCTGTTTCCTCAGCCACTGCGCCGCAGACACTGCAGCCGCTTTGCTCGATGCTCCACATATGGTTTTCTTCCAGCACATCGCCGCAGGCGCACTGCCCCCGGTGGGTAAACCGGTCAGAAGTATAGGTGTAAGTGTGAATATGCTCTAGCTTCGGTGCGATCTCAAAGCCACATTCGGTGCATAGCTGGGCATTTTCTTCGCTTGCTTCCGCACCGGGAATATGCGTCTGTTTTCCCGTTTCCTTGCCGCAAACCTCGCAAGCCTGCCAGTGACTGTTTTTGTCTGATTTTTGCTGATAGGTATGCTCCATCACTCGGGTATAGCCGCAGTCGGCACAGCTTTCTGCACACGCTGCCGGGTAGTTATGGGCTTTATGCTCCGTTTCCTTATTGCAGGCGGCACACACCTGCCAGTGACCGGCTTCGCTCTTCTGCCACGGGCCGTAATTGTGTCCCTCCTGATTTTTGTAATCGCAGACGGTGCATTTTGAGCCGCACTCTCCTGCATAGGTGTGTGCTTCTATCTGAAACTGACCCTGACAGGTTTCACATTCCTTCCAGTGTCC
>JAZQDL010000057.1:0-19900 GCA_045546835.1 Faecousia sp. | reverse complement strand
CTATATAGTAATAATTGCAAAACGGTAACAAATATGATATACTATTACATATCATACACCCGGAGGCGTTTATGATGGAATTAACAACTTTTCAGCAGAAAATTTCTGCGTTATTGCCCCAAATCGAGCTTCGTTTTAATGAACCGATGGCAAAGCATACCTCCTTCCGGATCGGCGGTCCGGCAGAAGTGATGGCTTTTCCCAAAAGTAGGGAAGAACTGGCGGAAATCTTAAAAGAGTCCGCCTTATTGGACATAAAACCTGCTATCTTAGGTGCAGGAACCAATGTGCTTGCTCCGGACGAAGGAATTCCCGGTCTTGTGATCTGCCTGAAGGACTGTCTGGGCGGAATGGAACGCATCAGCGAAACCGAAATTCAGGTGGCAGCAGGCGTAACAATGACAAGAGCTGCTGTCTTTGCAGCAAATCTGGGTCTGTCCGGAATGGAATTTGCCCACGGCATTCCCGGCACAGTTGGCGGCGGTGTGTATATGAACGCCGGTGCTTACGGCGGCGAAATTTGCCAGATCTGCAAAAGCGTAGATGTGATGGATATGGACGGAAATGTCCAGCCCCTCTCCGGGGAAGAAATGGAGTTTTCCTATCGGCACAGCCGCTTGGAGCATGAAAACCGCATCGTGCTCAGCGCTGTATTTACACTGACCGAAAAACCTACAGAAGAGATCCGTGCGGCTATGCAGGATCTGATGACCCGTCGGAAAACCTCTCAGCCCCTGGACCTGCCCTCAGCCGGTTCTGCATTCAAGCGCCCTGCCCAAGGCTATGCAGCTGCGCTGATCGATCAGGCGGGACTGAAGGGCTATCGGGTAGGGGATGCGGCAGTTTCTGAAAAGCACGCAGGCTTTGCTGTAAATTTGGGCAAAGCAACTGCAAAAGATGTCCGCGACCTGCTAAAGCAGGTTTCTGATAAAGTATTCGGCGATACCGGTATCCGCTTAGAACCGGAAGTAAGAATTTGGTAAGAAATTAATTTGTTTCGTTTGTGTCATTGCGAACCAGCGCGCACGCTGGTGTGGCAATCTCCTTGAGATCGACAACCCGGAGATTCCCACGAAAAGGGACGGAAAACCCGTCCCCTACACGGGTCTCGGAATGACAAGATTTGGAAGGGAGGGTTCATATGGCAATATCCTTTTCCGGCGCTGCGAAGGCTGAGATCTGCCGCGGCATTCCCCAAAAGCAATGCTGCGCGCTGGCAGAATGTTTTGGGATATTGTTGTTTTGCAATAGCTTTCGTGCAGACTGTATCCGCATTATTACAGAAAGCCGTGAACTGGCACAGAGCCTTCCAAAGCTGTTCAAAAAAGCCTTTCGGATTACCTTTGACAGCATCCCACAGGAGGATGCACCGGGCAAACTGAATTTCCAGATCGCCGATCCTTCCAAGATCAGCACTATTATGGACACCTACGGCTTTGATGCAAAGGACACATTCTGCCTGCATCTGAACCTGCCGGTGGTGGAAGACAGCTGCTGCAAGACAGCCTTTCTTCGCGGCGCTTTTTTGGCGGGCGGCTCTGTTACCGATCCTGTGAAAGGCTACCATCTGGAGCTGACGACTACCCACCAAAGTGTGGCAAGAGAGACCTTTAGCCTGATGGAGGATGTGTTGGGATTTCCGCCCAAAACCGCTTCCCGGGGCGGCTCTCAGGTGCTGTATTTCAAGCAAAGCGATCTGATCTCTGATGTGCTTACCTTCCTGGGTGCGCCGGTTGCGGCAATGGGGATTATGGAGGCAAGACTGGAAAAAGAGCTGAACAATAAAGTAAACCGCCGCTGCAACTGCGACGATGCCAATACATCCAAAGTGGTGGAGGCTGCCCAGGAGCAGCTCTCAGCCATCCGCACCTTGAAGGATAAGGGGCTGTTTGAACATTTGCCCAAGAAGCTTTTGCAGGCAGCCATCGCCCGGGAGGAAAACCCGGAATATTCCCTCACAGAGCTGGCAGCCCTTATGGAGCCGCCAATCACAAAACCGGCAATGAACCACCGGCTGCAAAAGCTGGTAGCAATGGCAAAGGAGGAGAGCCAATGAGCTTTGTACATTTACACGTGCATACAGAGTACAGCTTACTGGACGGTGCTTGCCGCATCAGCGGTATGATGGACCGGGCGAAGGAGCTGGGGCAGACCGCCATTGCCATTACAGATCACGGCGTTATGTACGGTTGCATCGATTTTTATAAGGCAGCCAAGGCAGCAGGCATTAAGCCGATTATCGGTTGTGAGGTCTATGTTGCCCGCCGGGGTATGCAAGACCGTGTCCACGGCATCGATAACGATCCTTTCCATTTGGTACTACTGTGCGAAAATCGCAAGGGCTACGAAAACCTCTGCCTGCTTGTATCTGAAGCCTTTATGAACGGTTTTTACGGCAAGCCCAGAGTAGACCTCCAGCTCCTTGAAAAATATCACGAAGGGCTGATCGCAACCTCTGCCTGCCTTGCCGGCGGTGTTGCCCAGCACCTGATGAACGAGGATTATGTTGCGGCAAAGGACTATGCCCTGAAAATGTCTGAAATTTTCGGTGAGGGCAATTTCTATCTGGAATTGCAGGATCACGGCATTCCGGAACAGCGTCCGGTGAATCAGGGGGTTATGCGCCTGAGCCGGGAGACCGGTCTGCCCCTGATCGTCACAAATGACGCCCACTACCTCCGCCGGGAGGATGCCACAATGCAGGATGTGCTGCTGTGCATCCAGACCGGAAAAACAGTGGACGATCCGGACAGAATGAAATTCCAGACAGAGGAATTTTATCTTAAGAGCGAAGAAGAACTGAAGGCTTTGTTCCCAAATTGTGACGAGGCCTTTGAAAATACCGTGAAGATCGCAGACCGCTGCAATCTGGAATTTGTCTTTAATCAATATCACTTGCCCTCTTTCCCTATACCGGAGGGCTACACCAACGAAGAATACTTCCGCAAGGTTTGTATGGATGGCTTCCGGGAACGGTATGAAAACCCGCCGGCAAGCTATTTGGAACGGCTGGAATATGAGATCGGCGTCATCAGCCGTATGGGCTATGTGAATTACTATCTCATCGTCTGGGACTTTATCCGTTACGCAAAGGAAGCAGGTATTCCTGTTGGCCCGGGCCGTGGCTCCGGTGCAGCCTCCATTGCTGCATACTGTATGCATATTACGGAAGTCGATCCGATGAAGTACAGCCTGATCTTCGAGCGGTTCTTAAACCCTGAGCGTGTCAGTATGCCCGATTTCGATACGGATTTCTGTCAGGAGCGCCGGGGCGAAGTGATCGAATATGTTATGGAAAAATACGGCGCAGATCACGTGGCGCAGATTGCTACCTTTGGCACAATGGCAGCCCGTGGCGCGATCCGTGATGTGGGCAGAGCCCTGAATTTCTCCTACGCGGAAACCGATGTGGTGGCAAAGCTTGTGCCCACAATGCCTTTGCACATCACTCTGATGGAAGCGCTGAATGTTTCTCCCAAGCTGAAAGAAATGTACGATGGTGACGAGCGGGTCAAGAAACTCATTGACACCGCAATGAGCCTGGAGGGAATGCCCCGAAACACCTCTACCCACGCAGCGGGCGTGGTGATCACCGCAGATCCGGTCTGCTCCTATGTGCCCCTTTCTCGCAATGACGATACCATCGTCACTCAGTATACCATGACCACCATCGAGGAACTGGGCTTACTCAAAATGGACTTTTTGGGACTGCGCAACCTGACGGTGATCCGGGATGCGGAAAAACAGATCCAGAAATACGCCCCGGAATTCTCTATGGACAACATTCCGGATAACGACCCTGCTACTTTCCAGATGCTTACCGAAGGCAAGACCCAAGGTGTATTCCAGCTGGAATCTGCGGGTATGACAAATGTTTGTGTCAACATGAAGGCAGGCAGCATCGAAGATATTACCGCTATCGTAGCATTGTACCGTCCCGGTCCTATGGACTCGATCCCCACTTTTATTGCCAACAAGTTAGACCACAAAAAGGTCACCTATAAGACCCCGATGCTGGAGCCGATCCTGAAGGTCACCTACGGCTGTATCGTCTATCAGGAGCAGGTCATTGAGATATTCCGGCAGCTGGGCGGCTACACAATGGGACAGGCGGATAATATCCGTCGGGCGATCTCCAAAAAGAAAATGAAGGTCATCGAGGAAGAACGGAAGGTGTTCGTCTACGGTGACGAAAAGCAGGGGATCAGCGGCGCAATGGCAAAGGGTGTGCCGGAAACCGTTGCCCAGTCTATTTACGACGAGATCGTCGCCTTTGCAAACTACGCCTTTAACAAGGCACACGCAGTTTGTTATGCGGTGGTAGCCTATCAGACGGCTTACCTGAAATGCCATTATCCTAAGGAGTATATGGCAGCACTGATGACCTCTGTGCTGGACTCTGCAACAAAGATCTCCGGTTATATTGCAGAATGTAAGGAAATGGGAATTGCTGTGCTGCCACCGGATGTAAACCACTCGGACGACCACTTTACCGTGGAGGGCGATGCCATCCGGTTCGGCTTGGGCGCGGTGAAAAATGTTGGCCGCGGTCTCATCTGCAGTATGGCAGCCAAGCGCCAGGAGGGCGGACCCTTCCAGTCCCTGGAGGACTTTATTACCCGGATGGGGGAAGGGGAGCTGAATAAACGCGCTGTGGAAAATTTCATCAAGTGTGGCGCAATGGACTGCTTCGGCTATCACCGTAGTGAGCTGCTGAATGTGTATGATACCATGATGGACAGCATTGCATCCTCCCGAAAGAAAAATCTGGAGGGTCAAATGGGTCTGTTTTCCATGCTGCAGGAGGATGAGGCAGTCGCCATTCCAATCCCAAAGCTTGCTGAAATGCACAAGGCGGACCTAATGCTGATGGAAAAGGAAACCACCGGCATTTATCTTTCCGGTCATCCCATGGATGACTACCGTGCTGTTTTGAAAAATACCCGGGTCGTACCCATTGGCAGACTGATGGAGGAAGATAACGGCTATCAGGATGAGCAGATCATAAGTGTGGCTGGTATCGTTCAGTCTGTGAAAATGAAAACCACCCGGAACAACTCTATGATGGCTTATGTAACCGTTGAGGATGACACAGCTTCCATAGAAATGCTGGCGTTTTCCAGTGTGCTGAACCAGTATGGCGGCTACCTGAAGGAAAATCTGCCTGTGGTCATTACGGGAAAGCTTTCACTGCGGGATGACAAAGAACCCCAGATCCTCATAAACCGTGCCCGTCCCTTGTCTGATTACACAGAGGAAACAAGACCTCAGTCGGGGACAAGAAACGGCACACTGTATCTGCGCCTGCCCAACGAAGCGGAGCCGCTATTTGGCAAGGTTCGTGCCATCCTCAGTATGTTCCCCGGGGACTGTCAGGCGGTGCTGTATTTCGAGGATACAAAGCAGCGCAAAGGCACGCGCTGTGCCATCGATGAGCGGATGCTTTCAGAGCTTAATAGCCTACTTGGAAGCGATAATGTAGTTGTAAAATAGCTTTTCTTTTCCGTCTGTTTGTGCTACAATAATCAGAAGGGGGTGTCGATATGAAGCGATGTCCAAAATTCATAATTTTAATTCTGTCGGCAGCCCTGCTGCTAAGCGGCTGTACGATGCGAACCGTGGGGCAAATGTATAAGCTTCCCCGCCGTTCGGATGACTATAATGATCTGCAGTCCGCCATAGACAGTGCAATGTCCGGTCTGGATTACAGCGCACCGCCTGCAGGAGAAAACCGGCAGACCGTCCATATTGCAGACCTGGATGGGGATGAAGATCCTGAATACCTGGTGTTTGCAAAGGGCAGCACTGAGCGTCCCTTGCGGATACTGATCTTCAACGAGGTAGATGATACCTATGTCCACGTGGATACTATCGAGTCAAACGGATCTGCCTTTGATCAGGTGGAGTATGTGGAAATGGACGGCACTGACGGCGTGGAGATCGTGGTTGGCAGCCAGCTGAGCGATCAGGTGCTGCGCTCTGTGTCTGTATACACCTTTACAGACGGGCAGATTCAGCAGATGATGACAGCCAATTACACAAAATTCCTGACAGAGGATATGAATAAGGACGGCCTCTATGAACTGTTTCTCCTGCGCCCCGGTCAGACAGATACAGACAACGGAATTGCGGAGCTTTACCGTGTAAACAACGGGGTTTTGGAGCGCTCCAACGAAGTGAATATGTCTGCTCCGCCGGACAAGCTCAAGCGCATTCTTGTGGGAAAACTCTACGATGAAAAGACAGCGGTGTATGTTGCCAGCACCGCAGGGGAAACGGCACTGATCACCGATGTGTATACGATGGTCGAGGACAGGCTTGCCAATGTAAGCTTTTCCAATGAGTCCGGCACCAGCGTCAAGACAATGCGTAACTACTATGTTTATGCAGACGATATTGACAGCGACGGTGTGGTGGAATTACCGAGCTTGATGTCTATGCAGACGATGGACGGGGAAACAGGAAGTGACCGGCAGGAGCTGATCCGTTGGTATGCTATGCAGTCGGATGGTGCGGAAATCGATAAGCTTTATACCTATCACAATTTTGTGGGTGGCTGGTATCTGGAGCTGGACGGCAGCATTGCACACCGTATTTCCGTTAAGCAAATCGGCAACACATACGAATTTTATCTCTGGGATGAACAGTTCCGCTATGAACAGCCGGTGATGACGATCTACGCCCTGTCTGGCCAAAGCCGGGAGGCGCAAAGTCAGGAGGACGGATTGTTTGTGCTGTATAAAACGGAATCGATCACCTATGCAGCGAGCCTTAAAATTGCAGCGGCTGCCTGTGGAGTCACCCAGGAAAGCCTGGTGCGGGCATTCCACCTGATCCAGCAAGACTGGAAAACCGGAGAAACATAAGAGGTAGAGTATGAAAAAAGTACTGATTTTAGAGGATGAAGTAAATATTCGCAGCTTTGTGGTGATCAACCTGAAGCGTGCGGGTTATGATGCCATCGAGGCAGGCACAGGTCAGGAGGCACTGGACAAGCTTCGCCAGCATCCGGATATCGGTGTGGCGATCTTGGATATTATGCTGCCGGATATTGATGGCTTTGAAGTCTGCCGCAGAATTCGTGCAAACAATAAGCAGATCGGCATTATTATGCTTACTGCCCGTACCCAGGAAATGGACAAGGTCACCGGCCTTATGACCGGTGCGGACGATTATGTGACCAAGCCTTTCTCTCCTGCAGAGCTGACTGCCCGGATCGATGCGCTGTACCGCCGTATGGGTGGCGATAACAGTATGTCTGCGGAGCTGCTGACCCAAGGTCCTTTTGTGATGAATACACGCAATCACACACTGGAGAAAAACGGCGCGCGCATCCGTCTGACCCAGGTGGAGTATTCCATTTTGAAGCTGTTTATGCAAAACCCCGGACGGGCACTGTCCAGAGAGGATATCCTTTCTGCAGTCTGGGGCAGAGAATATGAGGGTGAGCTGAAGATCGTGGATGTAAACATCCGCCGCCTTCGTATTAAAATCGAGGACGATACAGCCAACCCTGCCTACATTACAACGGTCTGGGGCTTTGGCTATAAGTGGGGCGCTTAAGCCCAATCGGATAACCTGAGAAAGGAGGGGGCGGAATTGCTGAAGATCAAAGGCCTGCGCAGACGCTGGATCTTTAACACAGTGGGTGTTATCTTCGTGATGGGACTTGTGTGCGTTCTGGCGGTTACGGCAGTGTTTGGCGCATATTATTACTCTGCGATGGAATCGGATATGCGATACCGCGCCCGGACTACCACGGAATTTTTTGCAGGTTATCTCAACCAGAACTACAGCGAATATTATCAGTCCTGCATTACCTATGCCCAGACCTTTGAGGATAAGGATACCATCGAGCTGCAGTTTATCAGTACCGAGGGAAATATCGTCACCTCCTCTTATGGCAGCTGGGCAGGTCGTTCACCCACCACAGTGGACATTCAAAATGCTATCAGCACCCGGGGAATTTGCACCTATACAGGCAAAAATCCCTTGACAGGGGAGCGGATCATGGCTGTTTCCAGCCCGATGATCTATTCCAACGGTGAGGTGATCGGTGTTCTTCGCTATGTAACCTCTACCGGCATTATGGACCGGCAGATCCTGTATATCGCAGGAATTGCTATGGTGGCTTTGCTGGCGGTTTTAATCGTGGCGCTGATCAGCAGCAACTATTACATCCACTCCATTCTTGTGCCTGTGGCAGAGATCGTGGAAAAAGCGAAAATGATCACAAACGGAAGCTACGGCATTCAGATCCAGACCAAGTATGACGATGAGATCGGTGAGCTTGCCGAGTCCATCAATGAAATGTCCATTAAGATCAATCAGAACGAGAAAATGCAGACGGAATTTATTTCCTCTCTTTCTCACGAGCTGCGTACACCCCTGACTGCCATTACTGGCTGGAGTGAGACCCTGCTCAACACAGAAGGCCTGGATGATGCCACCCGCAGAGGTGTGGGTATTATTCTCCGGGAAGGCAAGCGCCTGACGGAAATGGTGCTGGAGCTTTTGGACTTTACCCGCATTCAGGATGGCAGAATGACCCTGAATATGGAGCTTACGGACATTCGCAGTGAATTTGAAGATACCGTATTTATGTACGGAAGCCGTCTGGCTCAGGACGGAATTTCACTGGAATATCTGGAAAATGACGATGATATCCCTGAAATATCCTGTGATCCCAAGCGGATGCGTCAGGTGTTTCTGAATATTCTGGACAATGCTGCAAAGCACGGAAACGGAACGCCTATACAGGCGGAGATCTGCCTTTCTGAGGACTCAGTTGTTGTCCGCATCCGGGATTTCGGACCCGGTATTCCGGAGGATGAGCTACCTCTGGTGAAAAAGAAATTCTATAAAGGCACATCCAAGGCCCGCGGTTCCGGTATCGGACTTGCGGTATGTGATGAGATCGTGCAGATGCATGGCGGCACACTGACCTTGGAAAATGCACAGGAGGGCGGAACGCTGGTTACCGTACAGCTTCCTGCCAATCAGTGATCCTGACGGAGGAAAGATATATGGCAAAAGAACAATTCAAAACATCCATCGGCGGTCAGGCACTGATCGAGGGGATTATGATGCGCGGTCCTGAAAAGGACGCCATTGTTGTCCGGGGAAAAGAGGGACTGGATGTCCAGGTTAAGCCCAGAAAGATCCGCCCGAAAAAGTCGGTGCTGTCCTGGCCCCTGATCCGCGGCACTGTGAATTTCTTCGACTCTCAGGTGGTGGGCGTGAAAGCCTTGATGCACTCTGCAGACCTGTCCCCGGAAGAAATTGAGGATGATAATCCTTCGAAATTTGATCTATGGCTGGAACAGAAGCTGGGAGAGAAGAAATTTCAAAGCCTGATCATTGGCATAGCGGTTGCACTGGGACTTATGATGTCCATTGCGCTGTTTTTCCTGCTGCCTATGGTGATCGGCAGTCTGTTCTCCGGACTCATCGAAAGTATGCTCCTGCAGAACCTGGTGGAAGGCGTTGTCCGAATCGTTATCTTTGTTTCCTATATGCTTCTGGTTTCCCGGATGAAGGATATGAAGCGCGTCTTTGCCTATCACGGCGCAGAGCATAAGTGCATCCGCTGCTATGAGGCAGGGCTGCCCCTGACAGTAGAGAATGTACGGGAGCAAACGCGGCTGCACCCCCGCTGTGGAACAAGCTTTTTGTTTATCATAATGGTTCTGTCCATTTTGATCTTTTCTGTTGCATCGTCTTTGCTGCTGACAGTTTTTCCGGGTCTTGCAGCAATGCGGGAGTCTGCACGGATCGTCTATAATTTGATTATGATCGGCTTTAAGCTGCTGCTGTTGCCGGTGGTTGTGTCCATAACCTATGAGATCAACCGCTGGGCGGGCCGTCACGATAACCGTCTGACCCGCATTTTAACCTGGCCGGGTATGTGGTTCCAGAATTTCACCACTAATGAGCCGGATGACAGTATGATAGAAGTGGGCATCACTGCCCTTCAGGCGGTCTTACCGGAAGAGAAGGGAGCAGACCTTTGGTAAAGAAGCTTTCGGATCTGTATTTGGAGGCGCGCCGCACCCTGATGACCCAGGAGGATGCTCAGTCTGCCGGATTGATGGCGCGAAATCTTCTTGCGCACATTACCGGAAAAACACAGGAGCAGGTGATCGCGGATCGGGAGATGTATGCCGGTGATGATATCTGCACCGCAATGGAGCAGGCTGTGAGCCGGGTTCTCAAGGGAGAGCCGCTGGCGTACATTCTGGGGCAGTGGGACTTCTACGGAATGACCCTGTTTGTGGATAATAATGTGCTGATCCCCCGGGATGATACCTGCGCAGTAACGGATCTTGCAATCAAAAAAGCGTTGTTTTTAGACAGTAACCCCAGAATTTTGGATCTTTGTACCGGCTCCGGTTGCATTGGCCTTGCCATTGCCAGCCGGGTGAAGGATGCAAAGGTTACCCTGGGCGATTACTCCAAAGAAGCTCTTGCGGTGGCAAAGAAAAATGTCACTGCACAGAAATTGTCCGGACGGGTCTCCTGTTTGCAGGTGGATGCGCTGAAGCCGCCTGCGGCGTTTCTGGGAAAGTTCGATATGATCGTTTCCAATCCGCCTTACATCACCTCTCAGGAGATGCTGGAGCTGCCTGCAAGTGTTAAGGATTTTGAACCGGAGCTTGCCCTCCACGGGGGACTGGACGGTTTGGATTTCTACCGGGCGATCACAAGGAATTTCAGCGCCGCCCTGAAGCCGGGCGGATACCTGTGCTATGAATTTGGTATGGGTCAGGGTGACGCTGTGTGCGCCATTCTGGAAGAAAACGGGTATACAATTCTGGAGCGTTCCAGAGATTATAACGAGATAGAAAGGGCGGTTATCGCCCAAAAGGAAGGTTGATTGTTATGGCTATGAAAAAGACAGCATACGAAGCACCCACCCCCGCTTCCGACAAGAAGAAGGCTCTGCAGACAGCCCTTTCTCAGATCGAGAAGAACTACGGAAAAGGCACGGTTATGCGTCTGGGCGATCGCCCGGAAATGAATGTGGAAGCCATTCCCACCGGCTCTCTGGCGCTGGATGCAGCACTGGGCATTGGCGGCGTTCCCAAGGGCCGTATTATTGAGATCTACGGACCGGAATCCTCCGGTAAGACCACGTTGGCACTGCACATTCTGGCTGAAGCACAGAAGATGGGCGGCGAAGTGGCTTTCGTGGATGCAGAACACGCCCTTGACCCTGTTTATGCTGCTGCACTGGGTGTGGATACGGATAATATGCTGGTTTCTCAGCCGGACACCGGCGAGCAGGCTCTGGAGATCACCGATGCACTAGTTCGCTCCGGTGCGGTGGATGCAGTGGTTGTGGACTCTGTTGCGGCATTGGTTCCCAAGCAGGAAATCGAGGGCGAAATGGGTGATACCTTTGTTGGCTTGCAGGCACGCCTGATGTCCCAAGCGCTGCGGAAGCTGGCAGGTACGATCTCCAAGACCAACTGTGTGGTTATCTTTATTAACCAGCTGCGTATGAAGATCGGTGTGATGTACGGAAATCCCGAAACCACTACCGGCGGCAACGCCCTGAAATTCTACTCCTCCGTCCGTCTGGATGTGCGCCGCGTAGAATCCCTGAAAGAGGGCGGCAACGTGATCGGCAACAAGACCCGTGTTAAGGTGGTTAAGAATAAAGTAGCGCCTCCTTTCCGGGAAGCATACTTTGACATTATGTATGGCGAAGGTATCAGCAAGTGGGGCGAGCTGGTGGATCTGGCAGTCCAGATGGACATTGTCCAGAAAAGCGGCAGCTGGTTCTCTATGGGCGAGGAGCGCATCGGACAGGGTAAAGACAGTGTCAAGACCTTCCTGATGGCAAACCCCGATATCGCTGAGCAGGTGGAGACCCAGGTTCGCGAGCGCCTTTTGAGCAATTCTCCTTCTGCGGTAGCTGCGCGGGCAGCTGAGCGGCCTGTAGCGGTCAGCGCTGACGATTTCGATGATGAGAATTGAGTCCGTTGCTGCCCAGCCTGACCGGGCAGGGCGGTACACTGTGCGCTTTGCTGATGGCAAAACCCTTCGTCTGTACCGCCAGACAGTGCAGGATTTTGGTTTATATACCGGTCTGGAACTGTCTGAAAAACAGTTTTCGGAGCTGGAGAGTGCCGCAGGTGCAATGTCTGCAAAAATGCGCGCTGTGCGCATTGTGTCTGCATCTAATGTGTCCAAAGGAGATCTGGAGCAGCGCCTGATCCGTAAAGGGGAAGACCCCGGGCAGGCAAAGCAGGCAGTCCAGTGGATGGCCGATATGGATCTGCTGGACGATGAAAAGACCGCCCGGCAGACTGTGGAGAACTGTATTCGCAAGGGCTACGGCGTTGCACGGGCAAAGCAGGCTCTTTATGAAAAACGGATTCCGAAGGCATACTGGGAAGCAGCGCTGGAGGATTATCCGGATCAATCAGAACACATAATGGCTTTTCTTCGCTCCAGTCTGGATACACAGTGGGATGAGCGGGACTTACGGCGGGCAATCGATGCCCTGATACGCAGAGGTCATAGTTACGGTCAGATCCGTCAGGTTTTGCAGGAAATGCAGCTTGATATGGAACTGATGGAGGAAGAATAATGGCAAATATTGGATTTATTTCTCTTGGCTGCGCCAAAAATCAGGTAGACTGTGAGCGGATGATGTACCGGGTGCAGGAAGCAGGTTTTACTGTCTGTCCGGATGTGGTCGGCTGTGATGCAGTGGTGATCAATACCTGTGGCTTTATTGATTCGGCAAAGTCGGAGGCGATTGATCATATCCTTCAGATGGGACAGCTTAAGGCGCAAGGTCTGGTTGGAAAAATACTGGTGACCGGCTGCTTGTCCCAGCGGTATCAGGCGGATATTCTCCAGGAAATGCCTGAGGTTGACGGCATTTTAGGAACAGGCAGTTATACCCAAATCGTACCGGCGCTGGAGAAGGTTCTTAGGGGCGAAACGGTTCAGGATTTTGGCTCGATCGATGCGCCGGAGGAGGAAACCGGGCGTATTCTTACCACACCGGAGCATTATGCATTCCTGAAAATTGCTGAAGGCTGTGATAACCGCTGTGCTTATTGCATCATTCCTTATTTGCGAGGAAAATTCCGCAGTAGGACCCTGGATGACGTGCTGTATGAAGCCCGCCTTTTGGCTGCAAACGGTGTGAAGGAATTGATCGTTGTGGCGCAGGATACCAGCCGCTACGGCACGGACCTGCCGGGCAACAAAAGATTGCTGCCGGAGCTTCTCCGTCAGCTTTGCCTGATCGATGGCTTCCACTGGATTCGTATTCATTATGTTTATCCCGATGAAATCGACGATGAACTGATCGATGTGATTGCGTTTGAACCGAAGATCGTCAAATATCTGGACATACCCATTCAGCATTGCAACAGCAAGATCCTGAAGCTGATGAACCGCCGTGGCGACGGACCGTTTCTGGAAAAGCTTTTTGCAAAGCTGCGTGCAAAGATCCCGGGCCTTGTGCTGCGTACCAGCGTGATCACCGGTCTGCCCGGTGAGGGTGAGGATGAATTTACAGAGCTTTGTGAATTTTTAAAGCGCCAGCGCCTGGAGCGGGTGGGCGCATTCCCGTTCTCACCGGAGGAGGGGACTCCTGCGGCGGAAATGGATTATCCGGAGGGCAGCATTGCCCAGGAGCGGGCACAGATCATCGAGACCATCCAGTCCCGGATTATGGATGAATACAACGAAAACATCATCGGAACGACCCTTGAAGTGCTGGTGGATGGGTATGATGAAGAATATGAGCAGTTTTACGGGCGCACCTATGCAGACTCACCGGATATTGACGGCAGAGTTTGGATCGCCTCCGATGAGGCTGTGGCAGAAGGTGACTTCATAAAAATTTGTATTGATGGCCTGATCGACGGCGATTTGTCCGGATATATTGTGGAGGAATAAGGATGACAACAGCAACAAAAATTACCCTGATCCGCGTGGCGTTTATCCCCGCGTACTTGATCCTGATGTATCTTTCCAGCGGTCAGCCGGGACTGTGGATGTATCTGGGTCTTGCGGTGTTTGTCATTGCAAGTATTACAGATTATATCGATGGCTATATTGCAAGAAAATACAATCAGGTCAGCGACTTTGGTAAATTTCTGGACCCTCTGGCGGATAAGTTGCTGGTGATCGCCGCTATGTGTATGTTCTGCCAGTGGGGCGTCTTTCCTGCCTGGGCACTGATGATCGTGCTGACCCGTGAATTTGCGGTAACCGGTCTGCGGCTGGTAGCAGTGGGCAACGGTACTGTGATCGCTGCCGGTCAAAGCGGCAAGGTCAAAACTGCCAGCACAATGATTGGACTGTGTGTGCTGATGAGCTTCCCTACGGTTACCTGGCTGGCTTGGGTGGTTCTTGGTGTGATCGTCGTAGCTACCGTTTATTCTGGTGTTGAATACTTCATCCAGAACTGGAAATGCCTTTGGAACTGATATCAATATTATAAAAACGAGTGCACTGCTTTTGCAGTGCGCTCGTTTTTTCGAAAAAAGCAATTGTGTGTCAAATACTTTTTCTGATGTGTTATGCAATTCTTCCCAATTCCCTAGAAGTCGCTACAATGCTGCCTTTATAATAAAAACATTCACAAAAGGAACAGCAAGAGGGGAGAAGTGGGTTATGGTGTCAGAACAATGAGGCGGTGCATTATCCTGATTGGCGGGTTGAGCGCTGCCTTTTGTGTGCTTTGGTCTTTATGTACACAAATGATAGCTGCGTATTTTTCAACCGAACCTGTGCTTGCCCTTGTGACGAAAAATGATATTCTTTCTCAGGTGGATTTGCAATTTCCCTTTAAAATACCGGGAACGACCTTAATCGCAGAACAGATCGTATCCTATGACGGTATGTTTTCGGAGGGGAGCGGCACTGGTAATGTAACGAATGTAGCGGCACTGCTTTTGTATAATTGCGGCACACAGGGGATCACGGAAGCGCAGGTCCGGCTGCAGGCAGGGGAAGTACAATTTTTGTTTTCAGTGGATACTATACCCGCAGGCACCCGAGTCCTTGTTCCTGAGAAAAGCGGAAAGGAATTCGGACCGAAGATATTTTCTTCCTGCAAGGGAAGTCAGAAGACAGATAACTCCGACTGGCAAAAGGAAGCTGTTATCAAGCTGGAGTATCCGGATATGGGAACAGTGACAGTTACAAATCTGTCTGGAAGGGAATTGACCGGTATTTGCCTCTACTATAAGACCTATTATCCGGAGGCGGATTTTTATGTGGGAGGCAAAACCCTAATATATTATATCGAGAACCTTGCACCGAATGAATATATACAAATATATCCATATAGTTATGCATTGGGATACAGTAAATTTGCGCGGATAGAGATAGAAAATCCATAAAATCAGCAGATCTCAGGGCAGGTAAATATGCCATTTTTCTAAATGCAATCCTATATTTTGGTGCAATTGAATATAACCTGACTGTTTGGATGACAGGATGTGTATATAATTAACAAAGAGTGCATAAATATGCAAATTATGGTTGACAGAATTCATTCCCGGATGTATAATTTGGTTACTACATAAAAGAAAATTCTGGGAGGAATTCACAATGAATAAAGATGCAATCAAGAAAGTTGTTTTGGCATATTCCGGCGGTCTGGACACCTCCATTATCATCCCCTGGCTGAAGGAGAATTACAATAACTGCGAGGTTATCGCTGTGTCCGGTAATGTGGGTCAGGCTGACGAATTGGAAGGTCTGGAAGAGAAGGCAATCAAGACCGGTGCTTCCAAGCTGTATGTGCTGGATCAGACCGATGACTATGTGGACAATTACATTATCCCCACAATGAAGGCTGGCGCAGTTTACGAAGAATATCTGCTGGGCACCAGCCACGCCCGTCCCTGTATTGCAAAGGGTCTGGTGGAGATCGCTCTGCAGGAGGGCGCAGATGCCATTTGCCACGGCTGTACCGGCAAGGGCAACGATCAGGTCCGGTTTGAACTGGCGATCAAGCACTTTGCACCCAATATGCCCATCATCGCCCCCTGGCGTGAGTGGGATATCAAGTCCCGTGATGAGGAGATCGAGTATGCAGAGGCACACAACATCCCCCTGAAGATCACCCGGGAGACCAACTACTCCAAGGATAAGAACCTGTGGCACCTGAGCCACGAGGGCCTGGATCTGGAGGATACCGGCAACGAGCCGCAGTATGAAAAGCCCGGCTTCCTGGAAATGGGCGTATCTCCCTTGCAGGCACCCGATGTTCCTACTTATGTGACGATTGATTTCGAGCAGGGCGTTCCGGTTGCTCTGGACGGCGAGAAGATGAGCGCTAAAAATATCATCCTGAAGCTGAACCAGATCGGCGGCGCAAACGGCATCGGCATTCTGGATATCGTGGAAAACCGGCTCGTTGGCATGAAGTGCCGTGGCGTGTACGAAACCCCCGGCGGTACGATCCTGTACAAGGCACACAGCGTTCTGGAGTCCATTTGTCTGGATAAGATGACGATGCACGAAAAGCAGAGACTGTCTGTTACCTTTGCAGAGCTGGTTTATAACGGTCAGTGGTTCACACCTCTTCGGGAAGCTTTGTCTGCCTTCGTGGACAAGACCCAGGAGCGGGTGACCGGTAAGGTCCGCCTGAAGCTCTATAAGGGCAATATGATCAACGCCGGTGTGTGGAGTCCTTACTCTCTGTACTCCGAGGAGATCGCAACCTTCGGCGAAAGCGACTACAATCAGGCTGACGCAACCGGCTTTATCAATCTGTTTGGCCTGCCCATTCAGGTTCAGGCAATGGTTGACGGCAAATAATTATACCGGATAGGCGGGGTAAGTCCCCGCCATATCCTGTTTTTTGAGGAGAAATAAAATGGCAAAAATGTGGGCCGGAAGAACAGACGGCATAACAGAAAAGCTCGCTGACGATTTCAATTCTTCTATTCACTTTGACAGCTGGATGTACCGGCAGGACATCACAGGCTCTATGGCACACGCCGCTATGCTGGCTGCCCAGAAGATCATATCAAATGAGGATGCAGATGCTCTGATTGCCGGTCTGGAGCAGATCCTTCAGGACATCGAAAGCGGTAAGCTGCCCATCGATATGGAGTGTGAGGACATCCATATGTTTGTAGAGCAGGTACTGACCCAGCGGCTGGGAGATGTGGGCAAAAAGCTGCACACAGCCAGAAGCCGTAACGATCAGGTGGCCTTGGACATCCGGATGTACCTGCGGGACGAAATCGACCAGATCAGCGCCTTTACGAAGGAGCTGATCGCTGCAATCACAGAAAAGGCAGAAGAATATGCCGATGCTATTATGCCCGGCTATACCCACCTGCAGCGGGCGCAGCCTGTTACCTTCGGTCATTACCTGATGGCATACGCAATGATGCTCCTGCGGGATCTGGACCGCCTGGCGGACACCCGGAAGCGGATGAACCAGTCGCCCATCGGCTGCTGTGCCTTAGCGGGTACTACATATGATACAGACCGCCATTTTGAAGCAAATAAGTTGGGCTTTGACGGCATTTGCCGAAACTCCCTGGACGGTGTTTCAGATCGGGATTTCTGTGTAGAACTGATGAGTACCATTAGCATCCTAATGATGCACCTGTCCCGTTTTTCCGAGGAGATCATCCTCTGGTCCAGTTGGGAGTTTAAGTTTGTGGAGCTGTCCGATGCCTATACCACCGGTTCTTCTATTATGCCCCAGAAGAAGAACCCGGATATGGCAGAGCTGGTCCGTGGCAAAACAGGCCGTGTCTACGGTAACCTGATGGCACTGCTGACCACCCTGAAGGGACTGCCCCTTGCCTATAACAAGGATATGCAGGAGGACAAGGAAGCGGTTTTTGACACCTGTGATACTGTGAAGATGTGCCTGCAGGTATTTACCGGAATGATCGCAACAATGTCTGCTAACCGGGATAATATGCTGCTGGCGGCACAGAAGGGCTTTATTAATGCCACCGACCTGGCGGATTACTTAGTGAAAAAGGGTATGCCTTTCCGCAGTGCTTATAAGATTTCCGGTCAGCTGGTGGCGCACTGCATTGAGAAAAACACGGTTCTTGAGAATTTGTCTCTGGATACATATAAGAACTTCAGCGAACTGTTTGAAGAGGATCTGTACCAGGAAATCTCCCTGAAGACCTGTGTGGAAAAGAGAATTTCAGAGGGCGGCACTTCTGTGGCTTCTGTAAAGACACAGATCGCCTATGTAAAGGAATGCTTATGACAAAGGTATTTATAGACGGCAGCGCCGGAACCACAGGCCTGCGGATCGCAGACAGACTTGCACTGCGAACAGATATTGAACTTATAAAGCTGCCGGAAGAACTTCGTAAAGATACAAATGCCCGGAAGGATGCTATCAACGGCGCCGATTTGGTGTTTTTGTGCCTGCCGGATGCAGCGGCAATCGAGTCAGTTGCGTTGGTTGAAAATGAAAATGTAAAGATTATCGACACCTCCACTGCCCACCGCACCGACCCTAATTGGGTCTACGGCTTTCCGGAATTGGCTGGGCAGAAAGGGAAGATTTCTGCATCGAACCGCATTGCAAATCCCGGCTGTCATGCCAGTGGCTTTGTGGCGCTGGTTGCACCGTTGGTGCAAGCGGGAATTGTTCCTGTGGATCTAATGCTTAGCAGCTTTTCTCTCACCGGCTACTCCGGCGGCGGAAAGAAAATGATCGCTGAGTACGAAAGTGTAGAGCGCAGTCCTTTGCTGAAAGGCCCTCGCCAGTATGCACTGACCCAGCAGCATAAGCACCTGAAAGAAATGGTCAAGCTGTGCGGACTGGAAAATCCCCCTGTGTTCTGTCCTGTTGTTGGGGATTTTTACAGCGGTATGGAAGTAACAGTACCTCTGTTTACAAGTGCAGTTAACGGCACTGCCGATACCATCCGCGCCCTCTACCGGGACTACTATAAAGCCGGTCTTGTGCGCTATTGCGACGAGGATGACGGCGACGGAATGCTCTCCGCAGCTGCCTTCTCCGGACGGGACGATATGCAGATCAGTGTCCACGGAAACGAGGACCGGATCTTGCTGATCGCCCGGTTTGATAATTTGGGTAAGGGCGCATCCGGTGCCGCCATCCAGAATATGAATATCCTGCTGGGAATAGACGAAACCACCGGACTGAATGTCTGATTAAAGAAAGAGGAACACTATGAAACTGATCGATGGCGGCGTATGTGCCGCAAAAGGATATAAAGCAAGCGGTGTCCATTGCGGCATCCGCCATAACCGCACAAAAAGAGACCTGGCACTGATCGTAAGCCAGGTTCCTGCTACTGCAGCAGCAGTATATACAACCAATCTGGTAAAGGGCGCACCCCTGACGGTTACTAAAAAGCACCTTGCCGACGGAATTGCTCAGGCTGTAATCTGCAACAGCGGCAATGCCAATACCTGTAATGCAAACGGCATTGAAATTGCCGAGGAAATGAGCAAGCTAGTGGAAAAAGCTACCGGCGTAAAAGCGGAAGATGTGGTGGTTGCATCCACCGGTGTCATCGGACAGCCTTTGAGCATCGATCCCATTGCTTCCGGTATGGAAGCTCTGACCGCTGCGCTGTCTGATAACGGCAGCCAGATGGCAGCAGAAGCAATTATGACCACCGACACCGCTATGAAAGAAGTTGCTGTGGAATTTACCGTTGGCGGCAAAATTTGCCGGATGGGCGGCATTGCCAAGGGCAGCGGTATGATCCACCCCAATATGGCAACGATGCTGGTGTTCATCACCACCGATGCAGCCATCAGCGCACCGATGCTCCAAAAAGCGCTGTCTTCTGATATTGCTGCAACCTTTAATATGCTCAGCATCGATGGCGACACCTCCACCAACGATATGGTAACCGTTCTTGCCAACGGTATGGCAGAAAATCCGCAGATC
>JAZQDL010000056.1:0-6669 GCA_045546835.1 Faecousia sp. | reverse complement strand
TCCATTAAAAAAAAATAAACAAAGGGCCCGGCGAGTGCGCCGGTCCCTACATTAGGCACACCGATAAACAGAAATTTGACATTTTCAGGAAATTGACCTGCAAAGCAGAAAAAATAATCATAATCTGGTGAAATAGTGGTTGAATTTATTGGCTTGATATGATACGATATACAAGTATCGATATGGGTGGAGTATGCCCATTGCAAAATAGAACAGAAAAACACGGAGGTAAGCAAATTAATGTCTGTAATGGAAATTATGGAAAAGCGCAGCGCATTCTCTTTTGAAGTATTCCCCCCCAAGACGGATGTGGGAATGGAGAAGCTCTGCGGCAAGGGTGGTGTGCTGGAGCAGCTGTACACACTGAACCCTGACTACATCTCCTGCACCTATGGCGCAGGCGGTACCAATGTAGGCAAGAACCTGGAAGTGCTGGACAAGATCGTCAAGGACGGCAAGACCACCGGCGTGACCCACTTTACCTGCATCGGCAACACAAAAGATGGTATTAAGGACCAGCTCCAGACTTATCTGGACCACGGTATTGATCATATGCTGGCACTCCGGGGCGACCTGCCCTTTGGCTGGACCGGCACCGGCGGCGACCTGCACTACGCAACCGAGCTTGTGAAGTTCGTCCGTCAGGAGTTTGGCGAGAAGTTTACCATTGCAGTAGCCGGCTCTCCCGAGGGTCACATTGCCTGCCGCAGCCTGGAGGCTGACATTGCTTTCCTGAAGCAGAAGCAGGACAACGGCGCTGACTACATTATGACCCAGCTGTGCTGGGATATGGACCAGTTCCGCTACTGGCTGGATGCGATCCGGGCCGCTGGCATCTGGATGCCTGTGGATGTGGGTATTATGCCTATCCTGGATCAGGCTGCCACCATCAATATGGCTCTGTCCCGCAACGGCTGCGTAATGCCCAGGCAGCTGTGCGAGATCATTTCCAAGAACTGGATCTTCCCCAACCCCTTCGTGAGCGATCCCTTCGACGCAGATGTGGCAGGCAAGAAGGAGAGCTTCCGGAAGGCCGGTATCGAATACACCATCCGTCAGATCGACGAGTACCGCGCCTGCGGCATCGACGGCATCCATCTGTATGCACTCAACAAGTACGATGATGTTGCATACATTGCCAAGGAAGCCGGTCTGCTGGACCTGATCTAAGGAGTCGCTATGCCTCATACCATTGCGGTTGCCGGTAAGGGTGGTGTGGGTAAAACCACCACCTGCGGCATGATGATCGATTACCTGTGCAAAAAGCGGCAAGGGCCTGTCCTTGTGGTAGATGCGGATGCAAACAGCAACCTTAACGAGGTGCTGGGCGTAGAAGCGGAGACCACTCTGGGCACCATCCGCGAGGAGATGGCACAGGCAGAATTAAAAGGCACTTTGCCTGCGGGTATGACCAAAGCGGATTATGCGGAATATAAGTTCAACTCGGCACTGATCGAGGAGGACGATTTCGATATGATCGTTATGGGTCGAACCCAGGGCAAGGGCTGCTACTGCTTTGTTAACGGCGTGCTTAAGACCCAAGTGGACAAGTACGCGAAAAACTACAAATATGTGGTTATGGATAACGAAGCGGGACTGGAGCACGTGGCACGGGGAACACTTCCTCACGTGGATACGATGCTTCTGATCTCCGATTGCTCCCGCCGGGGCATTCAGGCAGCGGCAAGAGTGGCCGAGACCATTGCGGAAATGGAACTGAAGCCTGAAAAGCTCGGTCTGATCGTAAACCGGGCACCGGAGGGTGTCTTGGACGAGGGTGTTCGGGCAGAAATCGAAAGACACGGACTTACCCTGTTTGGCGTATTGCCTCAGGACGAGAGTGTTTACCGCTGCGACTGCGACGGTGAGCCCTCTGCCAAGCTTCCGGACAGCAATCCGGTAAAAATGGCACTTGCTGCCATTATGCAGTCCATTGGACTTTAGGGCACCTCTAAAAACTCCCCTTTTGCAATTTGGGTGGATTTTTTGCCCCAACTTTGCGTTGTGAAAAGTTCACAATACACAAAGTATTCCGAACTTTCCGCAACTTAATTTGGAACAAAATCTCTCACCCAAATTATCAAAAAAGAGTTTTTAAAGGTTGCCTGAGTTATAAATTCTTAAATTATGCTTTAAGCATTAAAAAATTTCAAGGGGGAAAACAAAATGGCTTTTACACCTAAGACGCAGCCCTATAGCGGCAAGATCAATGCCGTGACACTGGGCACCGGTGACAACGCAATCGTCATCGGCGGCCAGAATGTGCTGCCTTTCTACACCTTCGATGCACCCATCGAGAATGCACCGAAGATCGGCATCGAAATTTCCGATGCTATGGACGGCTGGGATCTTCCCGGTCTGCAGGAGCTGTACGCAGGCTGCACCACTATGGCAGAGCGTGCAAAGAAGGCAGAAAGTGTTGAGGGCGTGGACTTCCTGTGCCTGCACTTTGAGTCTGCCGATCCCAACGGCGCAAACCGTTCCACCGCTGAGTGCGTTGCAGATGCTGTTGCAGTAAGCGAAGCTTGCTCTAAGCCTATCGTGGTCATTGGCTGCAAGAATTTGGAAAAGGACGGCGAGCTGCTGGGCGCGATTGCTGACGCACTGCGCGGCAAGAACATTCTGTGTATGAGCGCAAGACAGGAAAACTGCAAGACCGTCGGCGCTTCCGTTGCTCTGGCTTCCAGTCAGAAGGTGGGCGCTGAGACTGCTGACGACATTAACCTGGCAAAGCAGCTGAACATTATGCTCAAGAAGGACGCAAATGTTCCCGCTGAAGCGATCGTGATGGACATCGGCACTGCTGCTGTTGGCTACGGCTACGAGTACGCTGCATCTACCTTTGACCGCATCCGTCTGGCTGCGCTGGCACAGTCCGATGAGGACCTGCAGATGCCTATCCTGGCTGCTGTTTCTCTGGATACCTACTCCGTTAAGGAATCCACTGCTTCCGAAGAGGACGAGCCCGCTTGGGGCAGCCGTGAGGAGCGCGCTGTCAATATGGAAATTTCCACTGCCGCTGCCGACCTGACCGGCGGTGCTGACGCTGTTGTTCTGCGTCATCCTGCAACCATCGCAACCATCAAGCAGTTCATTACTGAGCTGATCTAATCGGAAAAGGAGGATACATATCATGGCTTTGAAAGGTCTTGACATCTTTAAGATGTCCGCCAAGAAGAACTGTAAGGAATGTGGCAGCCCCACCTGTATGGCTTTCTGTATGAAGGTCGCTCAGGGTGCCATTGAGATCGATAAGTGTCCCTACTTCTCCGATGAAGCAAAGGCAATGCTCAATGAGCAGACTGCACCTCCTATGAAGACTCTGACCGTTGGCGAGCACAAGCTGGGCGGCGAAACTGTCCTGTTCCGTCACGAGAAGACTCTGGTAAGCAAGAACCTGTACGCAGCTTCCGTTTGCACCTGTATGGACGATGCAACTGTGGATGCTAAGCTTAACGATCTGCAGAAGATCGACTACGAGCGTATCGGCGAGCGTATGTATGTGGAATTTGTTCAGGTTGCCAACAACCAGAACGATCCTGCTGTTTACGCTGCCCTTGTCAAGAAGGCTGCTGCTACCGGCCGTGCGCTGATCCTGGAGTGCTGGGATGTAGAGTGCGCTAAGGCAGCTCTGGAGGTTGCCGGCAAGGATGTGATCCTGGACGGTGCAACTCCCGAAAACTGGGAAGCTATGAATGCTCTGGCTACTTCCGCTGGCGTTGTGCTGGGCGTGTGGGCTGAGAACATCTCCGATCTGTACGACACTGTTAAGAACCTGGAGAACGCAGGCAACAAGAACCTGGTACTGGATGTGACCGGTAAGACTGCCAAGGAGACCCTGGCAAACGCTGTTAATGTCCGCCGCACCGCTCTGAAGGACGGCGACCGCAGCTTCGGTTATCCCTCCATCGTCAACCTGGCTAAGATCGCTAAGGGCGATGAGCGCCTGCAGACTGCCCTCGCTTCTATGTTCACCGAGAAGTATGCTTCTATCATCGTAATGTCCGGTATGTCCTATGCACAGGCTCTGCCTCTGTACGGCCTGCGTCAGAACATCTACACCGATCCTCAGAAGCCTATGAAGGTGGAAGCTAAGATCTACCCCCTCAACGGCGCTGACGAGAACAGCCCCTGCGCGCTGACTGTTGACTTCGCTCTGACCTACTTCCTGGTCTCCGGCGAGCTGGAGCGTTCCAACCAGCCTGTGAACCTGATCATCACCGACGCATCCGGTATGTCTGTTCTGACTGCCTGGGCTGCCGGTAAGCTGTCCTCCACCACCATCAAGAAGACTTTTGATGAGCTGGACATCGAGAACAAGATCAAGAACCGTACCCTGATCATCCCCGGCAAGGTTGCTGTTATGAAGGGCGAGATCCAGGAGAAGCTTCCTAACTGGAATGTGGTCGTTGGACCTCTGGAAGCTGTTCAGCTGCCCAAGTATATGAAGGATAAGGAATACGAGGGCGCTGCTGCTGCCGCTGCTGCTGAAAATGCTGCAAAGGCTGCTGCCGCTGCAACTGCTGAGCCTGTGAAGGAGCTTTCCTTCGAGGAGCTGCTGGAGACTCGCGTGCCCAAGATCGAAGTTGTGGATATGGGCGTTAAGTACAAGGGCTACAACCCCGAGTCCAAGACCTTCGCCACCATCGGTGAGCGCATCCACTGCATCGCTCCTGCGATCCGCAAGGCTATGGACGAGCGCGATCCCGCTCCCATTCTGGAGCGTGCTGCTGCGCAGATCAAGGCCGGCGCAACCTACCTGGATGTGAATATCGGACCTGCTGAGAAGGACGGTCCCGAGCGTATGATGTGGGCAGTCAAGCTGCTGCAGGAGAACTTCAACAATGTTCCTCTGGCTCTGGATACTGCCAATATGAAGGCAATCGAGGCTGGTATCAAGGTCTATAACCGTACCAACGGCAAGCCCATCGTCAACTCTGCTGACGCCGGCTCCCGTATCGGCTATATCGATCTGGCTGCTGCCAACGATGCAATTTGTATCGCTCTGTGTTCCGCTGACGCTATCGCTAAGGACAACGAAGAGCGTATGGTCCACTGTGACAATATGCTCGAGCGCGGTCTGAGCCTGGGTATGTCCTCCGACGATCTGTGGTTCGATCCCCTGTTCCTGGTTGTCAAGGGTATGCAGGACAAGCAGATGGAGGTCCTGGAGGCTATCAAGATGTTCTCCGACAAGGGCCTGAAGTCCACCGGTGGTCTGTCCAATAACTCCAACGGCGCTCCCAAGCATGTCCGTCCCATCATGGACGCAACTCTGGTTGCAATGTGCATGATGCAGGGTCTGACCTCCGCCATCGTCAACCCCAACGACCAGAGACTGATGGAAACCATCAAGTCCTGCGACATCTTCAAGAACCACGTTCTGTACTCCGACTCCTATCTGGAAGTATAAGAGCACATCATTCCTGCGCTTATGGCCGGGAGGGAAGACTCCCTCCCGGCTGTTTTGGCTTTTGTAGAGAATTTATCTGTTTGTTATTTGCGGCAGTTCGTTATGAAAAAGCATATTCAGCCCCTAGGGGCTTGATATATAACACTATTTTTGGGAGGAATTATCATGAGTGTATTAACCGATCTGATCTATGGCGGTTCCAACGCTGTTGCCGGCCTGACTGAGGGCGCAGTCAACGATGCCATTGCAAAGTATGGTGCAGATAAAGCAATCGCTTTCCCTGATACCGCGTATTTCTTTCCCACAATTTATGCTGCCACCGGCGTAAAGGTCAAGACACTGGGCGACCTGGTTCCTTGCGTTGGTGTGCTGAAAAGTCTGATCACAAACCAGGAGGATCTGGGGCAGGCACTGAATGCCGGTCTTGCCACTGCGGTTGGTGCCGAGATTCTGGAAGGCCTGAAGTATGTGGAGGGCGGAAACCCATATGAAAATGAATCCGGGATAGGCTTCGTTCCTGACCCTGTTATCCGCAGCTTGGGTGTGCCTCTGGTTACCGGAGATATTCCTGGTGTAGCAGTTGTCCTGGGTAAGGCAGAAAAGGGCGAGGAGGTCGCCGCAGTTGTAAAAGATTACCAGAGTAAGGGTATTATGACCTTCATGGTTGGCGATGTCATCGAGCAGGTCGCGGAGGGCGGCGTCAAGATGGGTCTTGAATTCCGTGTGATCCCTCTGGGCCATGATGTGACCTCCGTGATCCATGTCGTCACCGTGGCCGTCCGTGCCGCTCTGATCTTCGGTAACGTCCAGCCCGGCGATCTGGCAGGCCTGCTGAAGTACACGGCTGAGCGCGTTCCCGCTTTCGTCAACACCTTCGGCGCCATCGACGCCGTCGTGGTTTCCGCCGGTGCCGGCGCCATCGCTCTGGGCTTCCCCGTGGTGGTGGATATCGATCTGGGCGAAAATCAGGTTTCCGGCGCTCTGGAATCCGTTTGCGATCACAACGAGACCGTCAAGAAGTCTCTGGAGCTGCGCAACATCAAGATCAAGGTCACCGAGCTGCCCATCCCCGTGGCATTCGCTGCCGCATTCGAGGGTGAGATCATCCGTAAGGCCGACATGCACAACGAGATGTGGTCTTCCAAGAATCCTACCGCTGAGCTGGTGGTGATGAAGGAACTGGACGAGGTGGAAGATCATAAGATCACCATCGTTGGTCCCGACCTGGATGCAGAAAAGGACCTGGCTCTGGCTAC
>JAZQDL010000055.1:0-23065 GCA_045546835.1 Faecousia sp. | reverse complement strand
CCGTTCTCCTTTACATCGTGCAATATTGCAATCATTTCAGGGGGTACGGTTTGCCGCGGGTCTTTGACCCTCGCAAAGACGTGAAAAATTATAGCTGGCTGCGAAAAAAGATAATTGTTCAAAATATGTGATATAAAAAATGAGGGAATTCGAAAATTCCCTCATTTCATTCTTTTTTCCAGTGTGGAAGATGACAGAGTGGATTCATAGATCCGGGTCATACCGTATTCGGTGGTCACAATAAAGGACTTGGGCAGATCATCACAAGGCACGATCGCGCCCTCTTTTTGTGCCATTTCCAAAAACGCCCGGGTGCGCTTGGAGGTAGACGTATTGTCCATATCGAAAATTCCAATTACCGAACGCTCCCGCACCGCCATATCATTACCGATGTTTATATACACCTTTGAACATCCCCTTTTGTAGGGGAGGGGCAGTGCCCCTCCCGTCGGCAAAATTCGTCCTCAATGGGCGGATTTTGCCGCAATCAAACAATCATTCAATCCAAAATATTTTAATTTGCGGCGGGAGGGGCGATGCCCCTCCCCTACAACTCACTCTATATAGAAGCAATCTTCTTCCCATTTAAAGGGGTTGTATTCAATATACTCCCATATGTTATTATAACCCTCTTGATTTCTTATAATATGGTCGTGGAAGGATCGTTGCCAGACTTGCAGATTTTTATTTATTTTATGGATTTCTTTCGTTACTGACATCTTGTACTGACCGATAATTTGTGTTATGGGTATCACTTTTTCTTTTCCATTATCATTGTCTAATACTAAAATTAAATGAATATGGTTTGGCATCACTACAAATTTATCCACAACCACTTGCGGATAATGGTTCGGGATCAATTTGATATATGCCTTTGCTATCATCCCAAATTCATTGAGTTCATTGGGTTTACCAAAAATGCACTTCTTTTCACTGGTACAGATTGTTATGAAATAATAATTACCTGTTGCATAATCATATCCCGGTATTCTTGGGCTTTTCCGTTTTGGCAATTCCATTTCTTTTTTATCCTTTTTGATAAATGCGGGCGGGGCAATGCCCCGCCCCTACAATATATTTTGTCAAAATTTGTGGGATTCGGCAACAGCCAGTTCGTCGCAGCGGTTGTTTTTCGGATTATCGGCGTGGCCTTTGACCCAATGGTAGTGCAGTTCGTGCTGCATGGTCAGGTTTAAAAGAATTTCCCAAAGGTCGGGGTTCAGGGCAGGCTTTTTATCGGACTTGATCCAGCCCTTTTTCCGCCAGCCCCATGCCCAGCCTTTTTCTAAGGCATCGATCACATACTTGCTGTCAGAATACAGCTCCACAATACAAGGCTCTTTCAGGGCTTTCAGCCCCTCGATCACGGCGGTCAGCTCCATCCGGTTATTGGTGGTATTCGCTTCGCCGCCGGACAGCTCCTTTTCAATCCCACCGTACTCCAGGATCGCACCCCAGCCGCCAGGGCCGGGGTTACCGGAGCAAGCGCCGTCCGTATATAAGGTTACAGTTTTCACTGCTCGCTCTGCTCCTCTTCTGCTTCCGCTTCTACGCGCTCAATGGACACGATCTGGTTGCCTTCCTCGATGCGCATTACAATAACGCCCTGCACATCCCGCTTATACACATTGATGCTGGAGGCAGGCACACGGATAATGACACCGCCGCTTTCGATGAGCATAACATCGTCTGTATCCTTCACCACACGGCAGCCGGCAACATTGCCGGTCTTCTCGGTGATGTTGTAGTTCTTCAGACCCTTACCGCCACGGCTCTGGGCAACCTTTTCGCCCTCCGGACCGGTACGCAGGTATTCATACAGCTCGGTGCGCTTGCCGTAGCCCTTTTCGGTGACGGTCAGCAGGGTCGTACCCTCTTCTGCCTTTTCTGCGCCGATCACATAGTCCTCGCCGGTTAACATAATTCCGCGGACACCGGCTGCATCTCTGCCCATGGGGCGGACATCGTTTTCGTTGAAGCAGATCGCCATACCCTGAGCGGTGGCAAGGATAATATTGTCGTCGCCGTTTGTGCGCATTACATTGATCAGCTGATCGCCTTCGTCCAAAGTGATGGCACGGATGCCCGTTCTTCTTCTGGTATTCAGGGCAATGAAGGGAATGCGCTTGACAGTACCCTTCCGGGTGACCATCATCAAATACTCATCCTCGTGGAATTCCCGGGTCACCACCATAGCCGTAACATTTTCGCCCGGCTCCAGAGGCAGCACATTGACCATAGCCGTACCCCGGGCAGTTCTGCCGGCTTCCGGAATTTGGTAGCCCTTCCGGTGGTGGACACGGCCCATATCCGTAAACAGCAGAATATGATCGTGGGTGGATGCCACATTCAGGCTCTTTACATAGTCCTCTTCCTTCAGGTTCTGGGCATTGACGCCTCTGCCGCCCCGGCTCTGGGTGCGATAGGTGTCAACAGGCATCCGCTTGATGTAGCCCTGCTTGGAAATGGTGAAGGCGCACATCTCTTCCTCGATCAGATCCTCGATGTCGATCTCGTCCTCCACATCCTGGATCTCGGTCTTGCGCTCGTCGCCGAACTTTTCCTTGATTTCTTCCAATTCCTCACGAAGGACTGCCTGCAGCTTCAGGGGGTCTTCCAGCAGAGAAATGAAGTATTTGATCCGCTCCTGGAGCTCGTCAAATTCAGCTTGCAGCTTTTCCCGGTCCAGTCCCTGCAGTGCCTTCAGGCGCATATCCAGAATTGCCTGCGCCTGCACATCGGAAAGGCCAAAGCGTTCCATCAGCTTTTCCTTTGCATCGTCGTAGGCAGAGCGGATGATTCGGATGACCTCGTCGATGTTATCCTGGGCGATCAGCAGGCCTTCCAACAGGTGCGCGCGCTCCCGCGCTTTCCGCAGATCGTACTCGGTACGGCGGGTCAGCACTTCCGTCTGGAACTGCAGATATTCGTCGATGATCTGCCGCAGGGACAGGATCTTCGGCTGCTTCTGGTCGTCCACCAGGGCAAGGAGGATAATGCCAAAAGAGCTTTGCAGCTCAGTCTGCTTAAACAGGTTGTTGAGCACCACCTGGGGATTTGCGTCCTTTTTCAGCTCAATGACAATACGCATACCGTTCCGGTCGGTCTCGTCACGGAGGTCAGAAATACCCTCCAGGCGCTTGTCCTTGACCTGCTCTGCGATCTTCTTGATCAGCTGGCGCTTGTTCACCTGATAAGGCAACTCGGACACAATGATCCGCACCCGGTCATTGCCGAATTCCTCAAATTCCGTTCTTGCCCGGACAACTACCTTGCCACGACCGGTGGCATAGGCGGCACGGATGCCGGAGCGGCCCATAATGATGCCGCCGGTGGGGAAGTCCGGACCGGAAATGTGCTCCAAAAGGTCCGGCAGAGTTGCTTCCGAATCGTCCAGCACGCAAATGCAGGCGTTAATAACCTCGGTCAGGTTGTGGGGGGGTATGTTGGTTGCCATACCGACAGCAATACCGGAAGAGCCGTTTACCAGCAGGTTAGGGAAACGGCTGGGCAGAACTCTGGGTTCTTTCCGGCTTTCGTCGAAGTTGGGATCCCAGTTGACAGTTTCCTTGTCAATATCCCGAAGCATCTGGTTAGAAAGCTTGGAAAGTCTTGCTTCTGTGTAACGGTAGGCAGCCGCCGGGTCGCCGTCCACAGAACCGAAGTTACCGTGGCCGTCCACCAGCATATAGCGCATAGAGAAATCCTGGGCAAGGCGCACCATTGCGTCGTAAACAGAGCCGTCGCCGTGGGGGTGATATTTACCCAGCACATCACCGACGCAGGTAGCAGACTTTTTGAACGGCTTATCGGAAGTCAGTCCGCTTTCGTACATTGTGTAGAGAATACGGCGGTGGACCGGCTTCAGGCCGTCCCGGACATCGGGCAGGGCTCTGCCAACGATGACACTCATTGCGTATTCAATATAGGACTTTTCCATTTCGTCCACCAGATGAGATTCTACGATACACTGATCGGGAAACAGAATATCCTCCGGCTTATAATTACGGTTATGTTTTGCCAAAATCAGCACCTCCAAGTGCGTTCCTTTATACTTTACAAAGGGTAGGGCGGGGGCTTGCTCCCGCCGTGATGCATTATCATTTCCGGTAACGGCGGGAGCAAGCCCCCGCCCTACATTGGTTAAATTGGGTTAAATATCAATGTTAATGGCGTATTTTGCGTTGCGCTCGATCCATTCCTTACGGGGCTCAACCTGTTCGCCCATCAGGATGGTAAAGATCTCGTCCGCCCGGCGGGCGTCCTCCAAGGTGATCCGGCGGAGGGTACGCTTTTCCGGGTCCATAGTGGTTTCCCAAAGCTCGTCCTTGTTCATTTCACCAAGGCCCTTAAACCGGCTGATCTCCACCTTTGCACCGCTTTCCCCACGGAGCTCTGCGGAAACGCGGTCTCTCTCTTCATCGGAGTATGCCACCCGCTCGGTCTTGCCCCGCTTCAGCTTATACAGGGGCGGAACGGCAGAATACACAAAGCCATTTTCGATCAGGGGGCGCATATAGCGGAAGAAGAAGGTCAGAAGCAGCGTCCGGATATGGGCGCCGTCCACGTCCGCATCGGACATAATAATGACCTTGTGGTAGCGCAGGCGCTCGATGTTGAAATCCTCACCGATACCGCCGCCCAGGGCAACGATCAGGGGATTTAATTTGTCGTTTCCGTAAATCCGGTCCACACGAGCCTTTTCCACATTCAGCATCTTACCCCACATAGCAAGGATTGCCTGGAAGCGGGAGTCTCTGCCCTGAATGGCAGAGCCGGCAGCGGAGTCACCCTCGACGATGTAAATTTCGCACAGGGCGGGGTCTTTTTCGTTGCAATCCTGGAGCTTATCGGGCATAGAAGAAGACTCCAGGCCTGTTCCCCGGCGGATATTTTCTCTTGCCTTCCGGGCAGCTTCTCTTGCCCGGTTTGCCATCATTGCCTTCTCCAGAATGATCTTGGCGGTGGCAGGATGCTCCTCAAAATAGGTGGCAAGCTGATCGCTTACGATCTGATCCACCATGGTCCGGATGTAGGCATTGCCCAGCTTTGCTTTGGTCTGGCCTTCGAACTGGGCGTCGGTGAGCTTCACGGAAATAATGGCTGTAATGCCTTCCCGGCAGTCCTCGCCGGAAACCTTGGCGTCACCTTTGATGATGCCGTTTTTCGCGCCGTAGTTATTGAGCACACGGGTCAGGGCAGTCTTAAAGCCGGTCTCGTGCATACCGCCCTCGGGGGTGCGCACATCGTTGGCAAAGGATTGCAGGGACTCGCTGTAGCCGTCGTTATACTGCAAAGCGATCTCTGCGGAGGCATCCCCCTTAGAGCCGGACATATAGACAATATCCTGATGAATGGCAGTTTTATGCCGGTTGGTAAAGCTTACAAATTCCCGGATACCGCCCTCGTAGCACATAGTCTCTGTGACGGGGGTGTCCTCCCGGTCATCGGTAATGGTAATGGAAAGACCTGCGTTCAGGAAGGCTTCCTCCCGCATACGCTCGTGGAGGATCTCATAGCTGTAAATTACATCGTCAAACATTTCCGGATCAGGCTGGAAGGTGACCTCTGTTCCGGTTTTGTCGGTCTTGCCCACCACGGTCATTTCCTGGGTGATATGTCCCCGGGCGAACTTCATCTCGTGGATCAGTCCGTTTTTGTGAACCCGGACCTTCAGCCACTGGCTCAAGGCGTTTACAACAGACGCGCCCACGCCGTGCAGACCGCCGGAGACCTTGTAGCCGCCGCCGCCGAACTTACCGCCGGCGTGGAGGACGGTGAAAACAACCTCAAGAGCAGGCTTGCCGGTCTGGGGCTGGATATCTACCGGAATACCACGACCATCGTCGGTGACTGTGATGGAGTTGCCGGGGTTGATGGTGACCGTAATGTGCTTACAGTAGCCTGCCAGCGCCTCGTCAATGGAGTTATCCACGATCTCATACACCAGATGGTGCAGACCGGAAGAGGATGTAGAGCCGATATACATACCGGGGCGCTTGCGCACTGCCTCCAGGCCTTCCAGAACCTGAATTTGCTCTCCGCCGTATTCCTGTGTTACTTTCGTTTCTTCAGACATAAATTTTAACTCCTGTCTTTTTGGTCATTGCGAGCCAGTGATCACACTGGCGTGGCAATCTCCTCCGTTTTTAGGTCATTGCGAACCAGTGCACACTGGTGTGGCAATTTCCCTCGACTTACAGAATCGACTCATATAAATCGACCCAATTTGGATTTTTACTTTCAATTAGTTTATTTTTGCGTTTTCTGTTCCACGACTTAATTTGCTTTTCTCTTTCGATTGCCGCTTCAACATTTGGTGTTACTTCAAAATAAACTAAATTATCTACATTATATCTGGCTGAAAAACTTTTCTTGTCCAGATGCATTTTGTGTTCATATATTCGTTTTGGTAAATTGTTTGTAATGCCGGTATAAACTACATTTTTGTGGGAATTGCTTAGAATATATACATAATACAGCATTGTGCATCACCATAGGGGATTGTCACACCAGTCTGCGGACTGGCTCGCAATGACCCTCTTTAACCGGTCATTCCGAGGAGCAAAGCGACGTGGGAATCTCCATCGTATTTTGCAGGAGATTGCCACAGGTGCTAACGCACCTTCGCAATGACCAAAAAAACGAAGTGGATTGCCACACCAGTCTGCGGACTGGCTCGCAATGACCTATTATTTTAGATTTCCTTTTTGATTTCTATCGTTTTGCCTAATTTAGTAAATCTCCCCGGTTCGCAGCAGGTGATGAAGACCTGTCCATCGGTGATCTGGTTCAGCACAAAGTCCTGTCTGCCCGGGTCTAATTCGGAAAGCACATCGTCCAGCAGCAGCACCGGCTCTTCTCCGGACTCCTTTTTCATCAGCGCCCGCTGGGCAAGCTTTAAGCTAATGGCCGCGGTGCGGGTCTGCCCCTGAGAGCCAAAGGCCTTCACAGACAGTCCGGAAAGGGAAACATCAAAATCATCCTTATGGGGTCCGGTCAGACTCTGGCTGGATTCCAGCTCTGCCCGATAGTGGCTTTGCAAATGCTCCAACAATTGCTCGTTTATTTTTGAAACCGTGGCAAAGGGATCTGTAACAGTGGAAACCGTCTTATATTCTAATCGGAAATCCTCTTTTCCCCCGGAAAAATGCTTATGATAGATAGCGGCCTCCCGCCCAAGACCTTCAAAAAACCGCGCCCGGTAGGAGATCAGCAGGGCGCCCACCTGACAAAGTCTTGCGTTGTACTCCGGCAGGATATCAAGAAGGGCGGGATTATCGTGCCGGTCCTTTAAAATCCGGTTTTTCTGCTCCAAGATCCGGTTGTACTCAGTAAGCGCCGCCTCATAGTTTGGTCTTAGTTGACATAACGCGGTATCTCCCAGCCGCCGGCGACTTGCTGCGCCGGTTTTCAGCACCATCAGATCCTCCGGACAAAACAGTACTGTTTGCAGGACCCCTGCAATATCACCAGCGGTTTTCTTTTTCACCCCGTTGCGGTATAGCTGTTTCGGACGGGCGGCGGGAAACAAAATCCACCGGAGGGTCTGGTTTCGCTCCTGAGAGAAAACCTCCCCTTCAATTTCTGCAAATTCTGCCCCCAGCTTTACAAGCTCTGCGCTTTTTTGGGTCCGGAAGGCTTTTCCGGAGCCAAGATAAGCGATGGCTTCCAATAAATTGGTCTTTCCCTGGGCATTGTCGCCCACGATCAAATTTACACCGGGATCAAATTCCAGCGAAAGGCTTTCATAACTGCGGAAATTCCGCAAATCGATCTTATTGAGGTTCATGAATACAAATCAAATATTCTGCTCCCTGATAGGACACAACATCCCCGGGATAAAGCTTCTTTCCACGCATCAAGCAGACTTCCCCGTTGACCTTTACAAAGCCTTCCTGAATGTCTGCCTTTGCCATACCGCCGGACTCCACAGCGTTTGCATATTTCAGGGCAGATTCCAGCTTAATAAATTCCGTTCCGATCACAACGGGAATTCTGTCCGGCTGTTTTCTTTTCACAACTACTTTCATAGAAATTTTTCCTTAATGCCTGTAGGGCGGGGGCTTGCTCCCGCCACAATATTTTTTCCATAGCGGCGGGAGCAAGCCCCCGCCCTACATTTTATTAATTCTTAATCCGCACGGGCAGGACCATATAGGCAAAATCCTGCTTTTCGTCTGCGGGGGTCATCACGATGGGGCTCAGGCCGTTGGTCAGCTCCAGCACCACTTCCTCACTGGGAACAGCCCGCAGGGCATCGGCAAGATACCGGACATTAAATCCGATCTCCAGATCCTTGCCGTCGCCGGCCAGAGAGCAGCGGTCCTCTGCTGCACCGATGGTGGTATTTGTTTTCAGCAGCACCACCTGATTGGTAAACACACAGCGCACCGGGCTTTTATACTTTTCAGAAACGATCAGGCCCACGCGCTCAATAGAGGCAGACAGATCGTACACATTTGCCACCAGCTTCACCGGGCAATTAGTGGGAACGACCTTCCGCCAATCCAGGAACTCGCCCTCCAGCAGACGGCAGATCACGGTGGCCTCGCCGATTCTATACAAAATGTGCTTTGCGCCCAGGGTAAATGCCACAGCTTCGTCGCTGTCGCTGAGGATCTTTTCCACTTCCTTCAGTCCCTGTGCAGGCACAACGAAGGAAAGGGTCATACCGGTATCGTCCTCTGTATGGAAGGTCCGGCGGGCAAGCCGGAAGCCATCTACTGCAATGGCAGAAACGGTGGTGTTTTCCACCTCGAACTTAATACCGGTGTGAATGGGTCTGCCCTGATTTTCAGAAACCGCAAAGATCGTACCGGTAATCAACTCCTTCAGAGCCGTCTGGGGAATGCGGACAGACCTGCCGCTGCCAACCTCCGGCAGCTCCGGATAGTCCTCTGCCGGTTCTGCAGAAATGGTAAAGGATGCGTAGCCTGCCCGGATGGATACCTTATAGTTATCATCCACCACCACTGTCACAGGTCCTTCCGGCAGACGGCGGATAATATCGCCAAAGAGCTTTGCAGGGATCACACATTCGCCGGCTTCTGTAACCTCTGCTTCGATCTGGTAAATAATGGCAGTTTCCATATTGTAGCCTGTCAGGCTCAGACCGTCGCCTGCCCGGCACAAAATGCCTTCAATGGCAGACAGGGCGCTTTTTTGGGCAACGGTTCTGCCGGTGATATTCAGACCGGTCATCAGCATATTTTTTTCACAGGTAAAACGCATCTAAAAAACCTCTTTTCTGAAAAATAAATAAATATATATTAAAAAATAGATATTTAAGGTAGTAGTAACAGTAGTAGTAGAAAATTATGTGGAAAAGTGCCTTTTGTCTTAGGGACGCAAGGACTTTTTATCCACAGGATAAATGTGGATAAGTATAAGTTATTAACAGCCTTTGTGGAGAGAAAATTCTTAAGAAATTTATCCACAAAAGTTTCTCCACATTCCACAGCCCCTTGTGGATAAAGTAACCGCTGAATAGATTGGCAAGTGGTAGTGGCGAGAGATTTTGGCTCAAATTAAAGTTTGGAAAACGCAGGAATACTTTGTGTATTGGGGGTTTTCAAACTGCAAAGTTGGGGCAAAAGATCCGCCCAATAACCGCAGACAATTTATTTAGTGGTTACTTATATTACAGGCTGGAATTGATGTTTGCTTTAATGTCTCGGATATGATTTTTCATTTCCTCGTTTCCGGATTTTAAGGTGTTTTCCACCTTGTTGATGGAGTAAAGAACAGTGGAATGATCCTTGTTCAGCTCCTTGCCAATGTCCGGAAGGCTCAGATTGGTCATTGTCCGGATCAGGTACATTGCCACCTGACGGGCTTCCGCAGTGCCTTTGTTTTTTAGCGTGCCACGAAGGGTAGACTCGTCGATGGAGTAATACTTACACACTTGGCTGATGATCAGAGTGGGCGTGGGCAGGGCGCTGCCTTCGCTTTTGAACATATCCGCAATGGCGCGGGTCACATTCTCCAGTGTCAGCTCCATACTGTTCAGGTCCACATAAGCCCGGAGCTTTTTCACAGTGCCTTCGATCTGCCGGACATTGTTTGTCACATTGTTTGCAATGTAGTTACAGACATCGTCTCCCAGCTCCAAGGCCAGGGAGGTTGCCTTGTTTTTGATGATTGCCATTCTGGTTTCATAGTCCGGCGGCTGAATGTCAGCAACAAGACCCCATTCAAAACGGGTGCGCAGACGGTCCTCCAAGGTAGGCATATCGCTGGGCTTCCGGTCGGAGGTCATAACGATCTGCTTGTGCTCCTCATAGAGTTTATTGAAGGTATGGAAGAATTCCTCCTGGGTGGAGTCCTTGCCGGCAATGAACTGAATATCATCGATCAGGAACAGATCTGCTTCCCGGTACTTATTCCGGAATTCAATGTTCTTACCGCTTTTAATGGCGTCGATCAGCTCGTTAGTAAATTCGTCGCCCTTGATGTAAACGATTTTAGCTTCGGGATTTTTCTTCCGGATGCCGTTGGCGATGGCATACAGCAAATGGGTCTTGCCCACGCCGGGAGGGCCATAGATAAACAGGGGATTGTAAACCTCGCCGGGATTGTTGGTGACTGCGATGGCAGCACCGTGGGCAAACCGGTTGGAAGGACCAACCACAAAGCTATCGAAGGAGAATTGGGGGTTAAAATCCATAGAATTCATATTCTTACCCCGGGAGCGGTAGATTTCCAGCTCCTGATCACCGAACACAGTCAGCTTGGCATCGGAGTCAAAAATCTCCTTCAGGGCATCCTGGATTGGCTCCTTGTAGCGCTTTAAAATATTTTCCCGGCGGAAATCCGAGGGAGAATAGATGATCAGGGCTTCTTCATTCAGCTCCACCACCTCTGCGTCGTCAAAGCTGGCAGAAATGGTAATGGGGTCCAGGCGCTCTTCCAGGTAGTTGATTACCTTTGCCCAGACATAAGCAGTTGCATACATAAGGATGCTCCTTTCCAGTAAAGAATTATGACAAAAGGCAGTTTTACACAGCCTTGTGGATACTATTTTTTCACAGTACATTTTACCACCTTTCTTGGAAAAAAACAAGGGTTTTTTCCACAGATACAATATAAAATAAGAATTGAAAATTGAAAATGGAAAATTGAAAGTTATTAAGCAGGTACGATAGCTAATGCTATCAATTAAAATCATTTCCGGAGGAAATACCGAAATTTTCAACTTTCAACTTTCAATTTTCAATTATGAAAGCAATTAAGGTTGAAAATTTCCGGAAAAGCCGTTATGATGGAAGAAAAAAGGGAAAGGGCGGAGGAAATTGTACTTACAGGAAGCCAGAGAAGAATATCAGCAGGCGCTAAAAGCAGGTCAGCGGGAGCATAAGGCCCTGATTGCCGAGGGAAAAGACCCCTACCCTGCAGTCCTGGAAAACCTGCCGGACTACCGAGGAGATGAAAACACCCAGCAGGTGGGAACTATGGAAATTCCCATTGACCGGATCGTGGGCATCAAATCTGCAGGCAGAGCCACTGCCTTCAGTGCCGGCTTTATGCCCCTGCTGCCCCCAGAAACAGAGTTCGGTATCAAATGGATCAATCTGTGCGCCGCCCATCTTAGTAGCGGCATACGGGAGAGTGTGGTCTGCTACGAGTATTTCGGCAACTTCTATGTACAGGAGGGCAACAAGCGGGTCAGTGTTCTGCGCCACTTCGGTGCAGCGACCGTTCCGGCAACGGTGATCCGGGTATTGCCTGCCCAGTCTGATGACAGCCGGGTGCAGGCATACTACGAATTTATAGAATTTTTCCGGGAAACGGGGCTTTACGATATCCGGTTTACAAACCCGGGAGAATATGCCCAGCTGCGCGCATTTTTGGGAAAAGCGCCGGGAGAAAAGTGGACCGAAATGGAAAGCCGGACCTTTTCTTCCTATTTCCGGTATTTCCGAGATGCCTTTTTTGCAATGAAGGATACCTTTGGCACACTCCAGCCGGAGGAGGCGCTGCTTTTGTGGCTGCAGGTCTATTCCTATGTAGAGCTGACAAGTATGTCCGCAAGCGAGCTGAAAAAGACCCTTGCCTCCCTGCGGGAGGATCTTATGACCATGGCACAGGAAAGACCGGTGGAGGTGCGTACCGAGCCTGTGGAGACAGAGCAAAAGGGGAATATTATCAGCAGATTTTTAACCTCCACCCCGGATAAAGTACAGGTTGCCTTTGTCCATCCCCTGGATGCGAAAACCAGCGGCTGGGTCGCCGGTCACGAGGAAGGCAGGCTGCATCTGGAGCAGGCGCTGGGCAGTGCAGTAACCGTCAAAAGCTACTTCCACGCAGATACCCCGGAGCAGGCAGAGCAGCTTTTGGCGCAGGCGGTGGAGGAGGGTGCAGATGTGGTGTTCACCACCACGCCTCCCCTGAGCAATCCCACCTTCCGGATGGCGGTGAAGTACCCAAAGGTCCAGTTTCTCAACTGCTCGGTGGATGCCCCCTATTCCAGCATCCGCACCTATTACGGCAGAATTTATGAGGCAAAATTCATCACCGGCGCCATCGCCGGCGCCATGGCAAACGACGACCGGATCGGCTACATCGGCTCAAATCCCATTTTCGGTGTGCCGGCATCCATCAATGCCTTCGCCCTGGGCGCCCAGATGACCAATCCCCGGGCAAAGGTCTCCCTGCGCTGGTCCTGCCTGCCCGGCTCGCCCCAGAAGGCATTTCAGCAGGAGGGCATCCGGGTATTTTCCAACCGGGATGTGCCCACCCAAGAGCCGAAATACTTAAATTTCTGCACCTACGGTACTTATCAACTGAACGATGATGATGAACTGGAGCCACTGGCATCCCCGGTGTGGGTCTGGGGCGAATTCTACGAAAAGGTGATCCGCTCCATCCTTGCCGGCACTTGGGAAAAGGACAAGCACTCCCCCAGAGCGCTCAATTACTGGTGGGGAATGGACAGCGGAATGATCGATGTGGAGCTGGCGCAGAATTTGCCGGAGGGTGTTACCGCCCTGGCAAAGCTGCTGCGTCAGGCACTGCGGGACGGGACTTTAGACCCCTTCCGCCGCCGGATCGTGGCCCAGGACGGTACAGTCAAAAACGACGGCTCTCACACTTTTACCCCCTGGGAGCTGCTACATATGGACTGGCTGTGCGACAATGTGGAGGGCAGTATTCCGGAATATGAGGCATTAGAACCCTTCGCACAGCCCATCGTCCGGGCGCTGGGCATCCACAGAGAGAAAATCAAGGAGGAGACCAAATGAAAATTTTGGCTGTTTCCGATCAGGAAAGCAAAGCCCTGTGGGACTACTACAAGGATGGCTGCCTGAAGGAGTATGATCTGATCCTCTCCTGCGGCGATCTGAAGGCGGAGTATCTGTCTTTTCTGGTGACTATGGCACGGTGTCCGGTGCTGTATGTCCACGGCAATCACGACACTTCCTATGATCGCAAGCCGCCCCTTGGCTGCGACTGTATTGAGGACAAGCTGGTGGAATATGGGGGCGTGAAGATCCTGGGACTGGGGGGAAGCCGCCGGTATCGTAACGGGGCACACCAATATTCCGAACGGGAAATGCGCAAAAGAATTCGCCGTCTGCGCTTTGCACTGTGGAGAGCAGGGGGTGTGGACATTGTGGTGACCCACGCGCCGGTGGCAGGCCTGGGCGACGGAGGTGATATCGCCCACAAAGGCTTTGAAGCCTTCCGGGAGCTGCTTGACAAGTATCAGCCAAAATATCTGATCCACGGCCATATGCACCTTTCCTACGGCCAGGACAGAACCCGGGAAAGACAGTATGGCAAAACCACAGTGCTCAACGCTGACGAGAAGATCATAATCGATTTTGCGGAGAAAAACTTCCCGAAAAATTCCCACCTTACGATTCGCTGGTACAACGGAAAACCGAAAATAGAAGATTAAAAAACCGCGGGAAACCCCGCGGTTTTTTAATAATTGAAAATTGAAAGTTGAAAATTGAAAATTATGGAGCAGGCAAGATAGGTTTTGCGTAGGGCGGGGGTTTACTCCCGCCGCCGGGAGTCTTCTTAATATCGAAGCCTGTTGTAGGGGCGGCAATCTGCCGCCCGCCCGGCCTTCTCCTTTTCGATGGCTTGCAGCGGGAGGGGAGCGATGGGAGTGCTGCCTGTGGCAGAAAAAACGACCTGAGCGAGTGGCAGCGGTCTGCAGGAAACGAGCCTGCTTTGTCAGGCGATGTTTACGCAGGGCACCGCAACAGGACAATAGCCTCCCCTACATTCAATATCGATGGTTCGTGCGTATTTTGATGGAGATTGCCACGGACCTGCGGTCCTCGCAATGACACAGAAAATTGATAGCCGGCATAATAATTGAAAATTATGTCACAGGTACGATAGCTATAATTTTCAATTTTCAATTGTCAATTTTCAATTATTCCCTGCATAGATTGTCCCAAGGAGGGATCGATTTATGCAAAGAAAGGATCTTCTTGTACTGATCGGAGCGCTTTGCGCAGCCATTGCTTTAACCCTCAGCCAGTTTTTGGGAAGCACCCTTGAAACCGGCGCCTGGGGGCTTAGCTTCCGGACAGAGGGACAGCTGCCCACCGGCCCGGCAAGCATTCAGGAGCTGCGGGAATATGATGCGGCTTATGCAGAGCCAACCGCCGAAAAGGTGCTGTATCTGACCTTTGATGCCGGCTATGAAAACGGCTGCACCGAAAAAATTCTGGACACCCTGAAAAAACACAAGGTGCCTGCCACCTTCTTCCTGGTGGGCAATTACATCGAAAAAAACGCCGATCTGGTGCGGCGGATGGTGGACGAGGGGCATATTGTGGGCAACCACACCATGCATCACTACGATATGAGCAAAATTTCCGATAAAGCTGCCTTCCAAAAGGAGCTGCAGGATCTGGAGACCCTATTCAAAGAAACCACCGGCAAGGAAATGCCCAAATATTACCGCCCGCCGCAGGGCATTTACAGCCAGGAAAATCTCCAAATGGCAAAGGAAATGGGCTATAAAACTGTTTTTTGGAGCCTTGCTTATGTGGACTGGAATAACGATGCCCAGCCCACTGCCAAACAGGCCTTCGATAAGCTCCTGCCCCGCACCCACAACGGCGCAGTAGTGCTGCTCCATTCTACATCAAGCACCAACGCAGAAATTCTGGACGAATTGCTGACCAAATGGGAAGAAATGGGCTATACCTTCAAGAGTATAGATAAGCTGTTTGTTCGTTGACAGTTATTGTAGGGCGGGGGCTTGCTCCCGCCGCTACTGCACCTTCAAATTGTAATACTACTGGGGGCATCGAATCCCAAAACATCAGACGGCGGGAGCAAGCCCCCGCCCTACGGCGCACTTAATCATCAAACTGAAACAGGTGACAAAAATCCGCCGGAGGAATTTCCTCCGGCGGGATGTCTTTTTTATTTCACTGTATTGGTAGAACGGAGGGTCACATCGTGGGCGCCGCCTTCTACGATGGAGACGGAGGACACCAGAGTGATCTTAGCGTCTTTCTGCAGGTCGGGAATGGTGATCACGCCGCAGTTGCACATTGTGCTCTTTACCTTATAAAGGCTTGCTTCCACATTGTCGTGGAGGCTGCCTGCGTAGGTAACATAGGAGTCAACGCCCTCTTCGAAGGAAAGCTTGGTCTTGCCGCCCAGATCGTAGCGCTGCCAGTTTCTTGCACGGTTAGAGCCTTCGCCCCAGTACTCCTTCATATATGCGCCGTTGACCATCACCTTGGGGGTGGGGGACTCGTCGAACCGGGCAAAGTAGCGGCCCAGCATCATAAAGTCCGCGCCCATAGCCAGGGCCAGGGTCATATGGTAATCGTGAACGATACCGCCGTCGGAGCAGATAGGCACATAAATGCCGGTTTCCTTGAAGTATTCGTCACGGGCAGCAGCTACTTCGATCAGTGCAGTAGCCTGTCCGCGGCCAATGCCCTTGGTCTCACGGGTGATGCAGATAGAGCCGCCGCCGATGCCAACCTTAATGAAGTCTGCGCCAGCCTTGGCAAGGAACAAAAAGCCGTCCCGGTCAACCACATTGCCTGCGCCGATCTTCACGCTGTCGCCGTAGTTCTCACGAACCCAGGCGATGGTGCTTGCCTGCCAGCAGGTGTAGCCCTCGGAGGAGTCGATACACAGCACATCTGCGCCTGCCTCCAGCAGTGCAGGAATACGGGTGGCATAGTCACGGGTGTTGATACCGGCGCCCACCAGATAGCGCTTCTGGGCGTCCAGAAGCTCCAGAGGATGTGCCTTATGGGAAGCGTAGTCCTTGCGGAATACGAAGTACAGCAGGTGGTCGTTCTCGTCCACGATGGGAAGAGAGTTGAGCTTATGCTCCCAGATAATGTCGTTTGCCACCTTCAAAGTGGTGTCTGCAGGGGCGACGATCATCTTCTCCCGGGGGGTCATAAAGGAGGAGACCTTCTCCGTGCCTTCCATACGGCTGACACGGTAGTCACGGCCTGTGACGATGCCCAGGAGCTTGCCGTTTGCGGAGCCGTCCTCGGTAATTGCCACGGTGGAGAAGCCATTCTTTTCCTTCAGCGCCAGCACATCGGCAAGGGTTGCATCGGGAGTCAGGTTGGAGGCGGAGACCACAAAGCCTGCCTTATGGCTCTTGACCTTTGCCACCATCGCTGCCTGAGACTCAATGGACTGAGAGCCAAAAATAAAGCTCAGACCGCCTTCCTTTGCCAGAGCGATGGCAAGGGAGTCGTTGGAAACAGACTGCATAATTGCAGAGGTCATAGGAATATTCAAAGAAATTGCCGGCTCTTCCACGCCCTTGCGGTACTTGGTCAGGGGGGTGCGCAGGGAGACCTTGTCGGGGATGCAATCGGGGGAAGTGTAGCCGGGGACGAGCAGATACTCGCTGAAGGTGCGGCTGGGTTCCGGATAGTAGTAAGCCATATCATTTACCTCCTGTGTGGTTGTGTCTTAATTATATTATTACCCAATAGTATACCATAGGTTGCTTGGGCGGTCAAGGAAATTTATTGAACGAGATCGATAAATGGTTGTAGGGGACGGCCTGCGTGCCGTTCCTATTGTCGATATGTTGCTTCGCAACTCGATATTTTTGCGTTGCAAAATCGATATATCCCGTTGGGATTCGATATGTTGCCTGGTGGCAACGAGTACGATATAAATCCCCTCTCGCCCCGCAGGGCATATCGAGTGCACAGCACATATCGATCGCCGCAGGCGAATATCGAAAATCCCGTAAGGGATTTATATCGATGGGCGCAAGCGCCCATATTACAGCTGGTCTAAATTCAGGCTGAAGGGCGCTAAGCAGTTTTCGATGAACCAATTAAGCTCCGGCATATCCATTGCCTTCAGAGCTACCATCGAAAGCTGGGCAGCAGAGTCGAACTCGGTGTTGCCTGCCTTCTGCTCCTCGATGCATTTAATATAGGCGGATAATTTGTCCGCCGCCTTTACGATGGGAAGGGTTTCTTTGTCGTCCTCCAGCACCAGGGGGGCATAGCTCTCCCGCAGCTGGGGCGGAAGCATATCCAGAAGCCGCTTTCCGGCGATCCGTTCCACCTGCTTGTAGGCGGTCTTAATGTCCGGATTATAATACTTGATAGGCGTGGGCAGATCACCGGTCAAAATTTCCGAGGCATCGTGATAGAGCGCTGCTACGGCGCATTTATCCGGGTCCGGTCCGTCCATTTTCAAAATATCCCGGCGGATCAGCGCCAGGGCGTGGGCAAGCACTGCCACCTGATGGCTGTGCTCCTGAATGTTTTCAGAAAAAGTGTTGCGCATCAAGCCCCAGCGGGTAATGTACCGCATCCGGCCCATCAGCGCATAAAATTCATTTGCCATAAGATTTCCTCACAAATTTGTAGGGCGGGGGCTTGCTCCCGCCGCAGCATTGCAATTGATTTGGTAACGGCGGGAGCAAGCCCCCGCCCTACATTATTTCTTCCAGGCTTTTCAGCAAGTCTGCCGGGTTATTGCAAAAATGGGTCGCGCCGGCATTTATTAAGCATTCCTTGTCCCGGAAGCCCCACAGGACACTCAGGCACTTTGCCCCTGCATTTTTGGCAGTTTCCACATCGGTCTCACTGTCGCCCACATAAATGCATTTTTCCGCGCCCAGCGCCTGCATTGCCTGAAACACCATATCCGGTGCAGGCTTTCGCTTACAGTCTGTGCTTTCTCCCCGGGCAAACACACCGGGAAAATACTTTGCGCAAAGGTCCTTTGTTGCTCTGTCCGGCTTGTTGGAAACGATGGCCACCGGATATTTCTTGCTAATTTCTGCAATCGCCGGCAAAACGCCCTCATAAGGCCCGGTTTTTACCTGAGAGTGGGCGGCATAGTACTTCTGATACACTGCCAGGGCTTCTTCCACAGAAGGGTCGGTGTCCTTCCCCGGCAGTGCCTTGCGGATCAGATTCCGCGCCCCTGTTCCTACAAAGGTCCGTACCTGGTCGACCGTCCTTTCCGGACAGCCGAAGTGCAAAAGGGTATAATTTACCGCATCGGTCAGGTCCTCCAATGTGTTCAGGAGTGTACCGTCCAGATCGAAAATAACCGCTGTTTTCATTTTAGTAGCCTCTGTTTTTCAGCACCCGGATATCGTCGCCCACAAAGGTCAGCCGCTGGAAGCTGCCCTGCAGCCGGGAGCCGATCTGGGGAGAATAGCGGAGGACGATCTCATCGATGTTCAGGTTGGTGGAGATGACCATAGGCTTGCCTGCCAGCAGCCGGTCATTGACCAAGGCATAGAGCGCCGCAGTGACGAAATTGCCGGGCAGCTCTGTGCCCAGATCGTCTAAGATCAGCAAATCGCAATTAGAAAGTCTTTCCACCTCTGCGTGGCTGTTTTCGTCCGGATTAAACCGGTCCTTTTCCAGCTTGGAAAACAGGTGGGGTGCGCTCTCATAAGCAACGGAGTATCCCTTATCCGCCGCGCTGCGGGCAATGCAGGCAGACAGGAAGGTCTTGCCCAGACCTGTACCGCCCACGAACAGCAGATTGCCGCTTCCAAGGGAGAAGGAAGCTGCATACTTGCGGCAGATGTTGAAATTATGCTCCATAATGGTCCGGGGAGAAGCGCCGTACTTGGGGTCGATTTCTTGGGGATAGTAATCAAGACGGAACTTCTCAAACCGCTCATCATAGGACGCAAGCAAGGAAATTTCCTTTTTCTGCTCCTGCCGGCAAAGCTCCCGGAGACATTCGCACATCTGAGCGCCCACATAGCCAAGACCGCCGCAAAGGGAGCAGATGGGGCTGTCGTCTAAGTAGCCTTCTTCAAAATGCTCCAGCGCCAGCGCCTGCCGCTCCTGTTGTAAGGCTAAATTTGCCTCTTTCACCTGCTCCATTGCAAGCCGGGCATCGCCCCCCTGGGTAAAAACCGCCTGTGCCGCCAGCGCCATAGACCGGCGCAGGAGCATATCGATCTCCTTGATCCGGGGGACTTTATTGTAGGCTTCCAGCAAATGCTGCTGATTTTCCGATTCCCGGTCCGCCCGTGCGCTTTCCAGCCGCTGGCGGGCGCGGCGTATTACATCTATGCTGTATGCCATAGATTAACCCTCCTGTAAAACCTTCCGAATGGCTTCCAGCTCAGCATCTCCCAGCTGACCGGACGCCCCTTTCGGCGTGGGCTTTGTATCTTTTTTCTGCACCTGCTGGGCTGTGAGCAGTCCTGCTTCCTGCCAGCGGGAGAGGATCTTATTCATATACGCCCAGCTTAAGCCGCCGGTGTTCAGGCAGGTGCGCTCATAGGCAAGGGCGATGGCTTCTAAGTCAAAGCCCCAGTCCAGCCACTGCTGGGCATACTTTTCTTCGCCGGGGGTGAGATTTCTGCCCCGGATCTGCAGCGTCTGCATCAGCTGACCTAAGCGGCTGCGGCGGTTTGCCTGCTTGCGCATATAGGCAACCGCTTCTTCCATTGTGTCGATGCCCTGCTCTGCCCAGGCGTAGGCCTCTTTTTCAATGGTCCGCAGGGAGGGGTTGCGGAGACTTCCCTTTTGACGGGCGCGCTCCTTGCAGTAGCACACCAGCACGGAAATCACATCCCCGGGCAGACCCAGATAGTGGATAAAGCCCAGTAATATCTTCATTTCTTCGGTGTTCAGGGTGCGGCCCAAAAGCCGTTGGATCTCTCCGTAAAGACCCCTAAAATCGCTGTCTGAATCCATTGCGCGCAGCACATCGGTTTCACTATACTGGGGGCGCTCGCCGATCAGAAGGGTTTTCTTTTCCTCCTGATATAAGCCCAGCTGCCGCAGTGCCGCAGCGGCACAGTCCAGCCGTGTTTTGCTGAAGTTCAGCTCCTGCTGGGCATTTTTCAGTTCGTTTCCGCTTTCTAAGTATATGTAAAGCAGTGCCGCATCACCGTTTACGGTGCAGAGCAGCTTATGGACATCTGCCTGGGTTATTTTTAGTTCTGAGCTGCGCATAAGCCGACTCCTCCCTCATTTTAGTGAGTAGTATTATAACATAGCTTTCTTTTCTGCACAACCGTACGAACACTACGATTTTATAGAAAAAAAGCCGCGATTTTTGGCACTGCACAGTATCTTGTGGCGAAAAAAATTACCACACACAATTTAATTGAAAATGGAAAGGTGAAAATTGAAAATTATGTAAAAAGTACGATAGATCGTTGTAGGGAATGCATATATGCATTCCGTTAAACTGCCGTTTTTGCGCGGAACGGATATATCCGTTCCCTACGCACCGGATCGGAAGATAACCGTAGGGGACAGGTCTTCCGTCCCTTTGCAGAAGATTACCTACGAAATAATATTAAAATTATTTCCGAAGGAAATACCGAAATTTTCAATTTTCAATTTCATCCAGCGGGCACATTCATTTTGCATTTTACAAAGCTTATTTTCTTGCAATATTGCCGGATTTCTGCTACAATAAAGACAGTCCATTTTCAGAAAGGTTGAATACTTATGAAACGATTTATGTGCCTGGCGCTTGTCCTTTGCCTGCTCCTTTGCGGCTGCGGCGGCGCTTCAGAAGAAACAACTGCGGCGACAACGGCCGACACCACCCCGGTAACCACGGCAGAACCTACCACCGAGCCTACTACCGAGCCGGAAACCACTGCCGCGCCGATCATTTACCGCCATCCCCTGAACGGTGCCCTGCTGGACGAGCCTTGGACCGGTCGGGCAACTGCGGTTGTGATCAATAACATCCGGGCGGCTCTGCCCCAATACGGCATTGCCAGCGCCGATATGATCTACGAGCTGGAGACGGAAAGCGGCATCACCCGTATGCTGGCGATCTACTCCGATCTGGAGGATGTGGGCTCTATCGGTCCGGTGCGCAGCGCAAGAAGCTTCTTTAATAACATTGCCCTGTCCCACGATGCAGTGCTGATCCACTGTGGCGGCAGCCAGTTTGCGCTGCGGGGCAATTATTCCGATAACGGCGATGTGATCGAAAATTGGCAGCACATCAACGAGCAGGAAAACGGCTCTTACTTCTTCCGGGATTACGGCCGTTACAACTCCGGCTATGCCTGGGAGCATACCCTGTTTACCGACAGCGAAAATCTGCTGGAGGCGCTGGCAGACAAGGAATACAACACAACCTATGAGCCGGATGGCTATGACCACGGACTGATCTTTGAAGAAGAACCGGAAGTGACCGGCACATCTGCCACCTCCGTGACTGTGACCTTCCGTAACACAAAGAAAACCGAATTCCAGTTTGACATTGAAGAGGGCGTGTATAAGGCTTCCCAGTACGGCAGCGACTGGATGGACGCAGGCGCAGGCGAGCAGATGGCTTTCCGGAATGTGATCGTGATCCAGACGCCCCAGTTCTTCCGCTCCGATGCCTACTACAGCCGCTCCTTCTATACACTGGAGGGATCCGGTGAGGGCTACCTGATCTGCGACGGTCAGATCGTCCCCATCACCTGGCACAGAGACGAGCTGCGCGGTGCTTTCACCTATACCTACCAGGACGGCACACCGGTAACTCTGGGCGTGGGCAAGACCTATGTGGGCGTAATCGACAGCGACCGCGGCGGCGTAGAATTTGAATAAAGATAAAAAGCAGAGCGTTTTACACGCTCTGCTTTTTTAATTGAAAATTGAAAGTTGAAAATTGAAAATTATGGTATTGCCTTTGGCAATGATTAAAATTTAACAGGGAAGATGTGCCTCAATCGTCCTCTGAACCCCCTATCGATAGATATTCGCATGGGTGGCGATCTGCCACCCGTTTTTACAATCCGTCCGCGTTAGCGGACACATAAATTTTCAATTTTCAATTTTCCATTTTCAATTCCTTACACATCCATTTGGGAAGAAAGGCACAGCCTTTCCCCGGTGATGGGGTGTGTGAATTCTATCTTTTTCGCGCACAGGAGCTGGGTGCGCAAACCCAGTTTTTCCGAAAATGCTGCCGACGCCTGGCTGCCGTACTGGGGATCGCCCAAAATGGGAAAGCCCATATAGGCGCAGTGGACGCGCAATTGGTGGGTGCGTCCGGTGACAGGCCGCAGTGCCAAAACGCAACATTCTCCCCGCTCCAGCACCCAAAATTCTGTTACGGAGGGTTTTCCGTCGGGGGAAACCTCCCGCAGCAGGCTGGGCAGGGGCTTTCTGGCAATGGGGGCATCGATGATCCCGCTGTCCGTTTCCGGACCGCCGAAGGTCCGGGCGTGGTAGGTCTTTATGAGATCTCCGGACTGAAAAAGCCGGTGGATATGGGCATTTTTTGCCAGCAGAACAATGCCGAAGGTGTCCCGGTCCAGCCGGGTCACCGGATGAAAGGCGCAGCTTTGCCCAGTGGTCTGAAAGTAGCCAAGCACCCGGTTTGCCAGTGTGCCGGTGAGCTTGCTCCGGGATGGGTGGATCAGCATTCCCACCGGCTTATCCACCGCCAGCAGGTGTTCATCCTCATAGAGAATAGAGATCGGAGCAAGCTCCGCCGGATACTGGGGTGTTTCCTCGTCCAGGGGTACGGTGATCACATCCCCCGGATGAACCTGAAAATCCGTATGCTCCGGCACACCGTTTACAAAGAGCTTTTCCTGCCATTTCAGGCGGTTTACAAGTCCTGCGGACATTCCCATTTC
>JAZQDL010000054.1:0-58292 GCA_045546835.1 Faecousia sp. | reverse complement strand
ACTTCACAGCAACGAAAATGTAAATTTCTGTTTATCGAACTGATTATGGTAGGGCGGGGGCTTGCTCCCGCCGTTGGAAGCACCTGGTCATTGACGGCGGGAGCAAGCCCCCGCCCTACGATGGGTGCAATTGTCAAACAGAAATTTGACAAAATTAAGGGGAGCGACGGTGGTCGCTCCCCTTTTGTGAGGATTATTCAGTTGTGTGCTTCCGGCTCAGCACCAGAACGAACAGGCAGGCGAGGCTGAAGAGCATCGCGGTAGCCAGCAAGGTAACAGGTGTCTTGTCGCCGGTGTTGGGGTTGTCGGAAGGTGTGGACGGAGGCGGTGTAGGCTCAGAAACGGAGGCGGTGACCTCGTTGGTCCGGTAGGTGTTATCGCCCTCCAGGACCTGACCCTGATTCTTAACAGTGACACCTGCGCCGGTGACCTTCACCTGGAAGCTGACAGTGATAATTTCATCGGCAGGAACATTTTTGAAGTTCCAGGTCAGCTTCGTGCCGTCAAATGTGCCGCCGTTGCTTGCAGAGCCTTCCACATAGGCGGTGTGGGCGGGGATCACATCGGTAATGACCGCCGCATCCACAATTGTGCCGGTGTAGTTGGTGTAGGTGAGGGAGTAGGTCAGCACATCACCGATTTGCACCTGCTTGCCGTCAATGCTGATGTTCTTGTCACCGTTCAGGAACACATCCTTCTTGATGATTAGATCCTCGTGGACATTGCGGAACACCAGATCGTCCCGTCCCAGTGTGCTGGTAACAGTGACGCCGTCGGCAGGAATTACCAGATGACCCTTTTCGTTATCCACCACTTTGATCTGGATCGTATACCGGTTTACATCCCACTTAATGAAGTCCCACAGAGCTTCTGCCCGCTCACTAAGCTGGAAGGTATAAGTTCCGGGTGCGGTGAAGGTCAGGGTGTCGAAGGTGACAATGCCGTCAGGAACGGTGTTTTGCTTGGTCTGGGTCTCGAAGCCTTCTCCGGACAGCTGGAAGGTAAATGCCTTCATATCGTCGCCCTCGTACTGCTTTTGTGCAGTGATCGTGTAGGTGACGGGCTCGTGCTCGTACTTGTTCTCAAAGGCAAACTTGTAGGTGTCCTCATTCACATCGTTTCCGTCAACTGTGTAGGAAATGCCGATGTTGCCGGCTTCATCGTCGGTCAGGGTGACCACAACGGTGTAAACGGTATCATCGTAGGTGATGCCGTCCTTCTTGTTGCCTTCTGCCGGAAGGATCTCCTTGATGTAGTAGGTGAAAGTACCGGTTGCTACATCTGCCTGCTTGTAGATCAGCTTCTGGAAGGAGGCTTCCTTTGCAGCAGTTTTGTCAACCGCTAAAATCGTTACGGTGTCAATGGGTTCTGCGTTCAAGTCGGCATACAGACCGAAGGTGAAGTCTCTGCCGGTGGTCGCATCGCCGGTCATTGTTTTCTTTACGGACAGAACCAGCTCGTTGTCCTCCATCTGGTAGCCATTGTGGAAGTTAAGACCGGTTGCAGGAGCGCCGTTTTCGTCTGTGTAAGAGACGCTTTCGACCTCCAGACCGCCTTTGCCGTTATCGATAACCTCAATTACTACGGTGTACTCGGTGGTATCCCACTTGATGAAGCCGCCCAGAATGGACTGGTATTCCTTCACAGTGAATTCGTAAGTACCAGGGGTGTAGAAGTTCAGGGCATCGAAGGTAACAATGCCGGTAGCGGCATCCACGCTCTTGCGGTCGTGGATTTCACCGGTGCTGTCTTCTCCGATCAGGTCGAACTTGAAGTCCAGCATATTCTTGCCGTCATATTCCTTGGTAGCAGTCAGCACCTTGGAGATGGGCTCTACGGAGTAAGTGTTCACAAACTCCAGACCGCTGACAGTGACGATGTTTGCATCGTTCTGATCCGGGGTGACCGCAGCACCGCTGAAGTTGGTGGTGACGGTGGGGATCAGCTTGCCGCTTCCGTTGTCCTCCACAACCACAGTAATCTGCATTTGCGCATCGGAGTAGCTGATGCCGATGTTTTGGTCGCCTGCAATTTCCTTGACGACATAGTAGTGCGTACCTTCTTCTGCATAGGACAGAGTCATAAATTCAAAAGCACCGTTGATATTTCCGGCTTCATCCAGTGCATCACCGGTGATGGTGAAGTCCTGGTCAGCAGGGTACAGGGCAAAGGTGAATTCCTTATTGGCATCGGGAACCTTGCTCCAGTCGCCGCTGAAGGTCTTAATGCCTTCGATATTGACCTGTGCAGCGCCGGGGATGTAGGTGTTTTCAAAGAGAACATCTACGCCGGCGTAATCTGCCGCAGCGGTCAGTGTGCCGTCGCCGTTGTCTGTGACGGTAACCGTCACATAGAACACAGCATCGTCATAGGCAATGTAGCCGATCTCGCCGGAAACCTCCCGGATCTCATAGTTGTGAACACCCGGCTTGGCATAGTGGATCTCCGGGAAGTAGATACTGCCGTCTGCTTTGTTATAGCCGATGACAACCGGAGCGCCGTTTTCCAGAACAACGAAGGTAAAGTCATTGTCCTTCATAGCGATCGGCTGGTTGTTAGCGCTGTTAATGAAGCTCTTTTCACCAACCAGAGTAATGGAGGTAGGCGCAACTGTGTAGGCGTTGGTAAAATCGGTAGTGCTTACATTACCGGTGCCGGGGCGGTAGACGGTTTTCTGTGCAACCAGGTGGCCGTCGCCGGGATCGGAAACGCTCACGGTGATGTGATATTCACCGGCATCGTAGCCAACGCCGCCTGCTCTCTGGTCAGGAATGGCTTCCTTAAGAACGTAATAGTAGGTATCCTCCTGCCCGTCGGCATAGGTGAGCCCTATACTAAAGGCTTCTGCGCCGTTGACAGAACGGGTCAGCACAGGCGCCTGGTCGGCTGCCACTACAAAGTCAGCACCGGTCCGGTACAGCTCGAAGGTAAAGGCCTTGTCGGTAACTGCAGACCAGTCGCCGGAGAGGAGCTTGCTGCCGCTTAGCGCCACAGTTACAGGCGCTGCCGCGTAGGTGTTGCTGATCTGAAGGGTGAGCGCATTGTCAGAGGGAGTCACAGTCAGCTTGCCATTTTCGTGGCTGACGGTGACTGTAACGGTGTAGACATTGGGATCGTAGGCCACGCCGCCCAGATCACCGGCGATTTCCTTTACATAATAGGTGTAGACCTGCTCTGCATAGCCTTCGCCCAGATCCTCTACGGTGTAGGTGATGGCAGGGAAGGAGAATGTGCCGTCTGCAAGGTTATAAGCAGTTGCAATCAGGTCGGTGCAAGCCTCGTCGCTATACAGACCGATGGCAAACTCGCTTGCTGCCAGCGCTCTGCCGGTGAGCACCTTCTTACCGCCAATGGCTACGTCGCCGGAGCCGGTGACAGTGTAGAGGTTATGGAAGTTCAAACCGTTTGCACCCACATCGGTGGAAGTGCCGTAAGCCACAACCTGGGGATAGCCGCTTACCACACGCAGTCTTGTTGTGCCGTCACTGTCGGTGAAGGATTCTACTTCAACAGTGATGTGGTACTCGGTGGTATCTTCGGTGATGCCGCCCAGATCTGTATCATTTTCCACTGCAACCATATAGTAGATGCCCGGTGCAGAGAAGGAAACGCTGCCAAAGGGGATGTTACTGCCGCTGTTTGTGACAGTTCTGATCAGGTCACCCTTTACAAAGGCGGCGGAGGATTTGTAGAGGCTGAAGGAGAATTCTCTTCCGCCCAGGTCTGTACCGCCGTTGAGGGTCTTGTTACCGCTCAAGGCAATGCTTGCAGAAACATTGCTTTCGTAGGTGTTTGTATGCTGGAAGGTTACATCACCTTCCGTATACACTTCAAAAGTGTCGACCTGGCCGTCTACGATGGGTGCATACTTCATTTCCGCACTGTTGCTGGTGGTATTCCAAGTGATCTCAATGGCGTAGATCCAGCTTTCATCGTAGTTCATACCGACTACACGGTTTTCAACCGCCGGAGCGATCTCACGCAGGTAGTAAACCAGTGCGCCGCCGCTGGCATCAATAATCTCCTTGGTGACAGGGATCATCAAGGTGGCGTCGCCGTGGGTGTCGGTCAGTGTATAGTAGGCAGGTGTCTGGACACTGCTATCCATAGCGGTGAACAGACCGAAGGTGATGTCGCCCTTATGGACATCCACTTCCAGACCGGAAGCGGCGTCCACGACCTGCTTCTGGATGTCCAGATAGATCCGGTCGGTGGTGACCACATTGGTAAAGTCCTTTGTCAGCACCCAGCCGCTTGCGCTGTCACCGGAAATGGTGGTGGACTGATATGCATGGACTGCCTGAATTTCCAGATTGCCGTCGGCATTTGCATCCCCTACGGTAACGGAGAACAGACCGAAGGTACGGTCGTATGCAATGTTTTCGTTGCGGTTATCGGGGATCTGCTCCACGACCCGGAAGTAGTAAGTGCCCACTGCATCAAATGTAATGGAGCTCAGATCGATCTCATAAGTGGGATCTGTCTGGGTCATCGTGTCAGTCAGACCGGTGGAGACAGGCTCTTCGTCTGCAAAGTGGTCGCTCCGCAGCAGCTCCACAGTAAAGCTCTCGCCGTTCCAGGAGCCTTCATTGGTAACCAGAGTCTTGTCACCCTGCACCTTTACATTGGGGCTGACAGGCTGGAGGGCGTAGCTGTTAACCACGTGGGCTTCGTCCAGATCGTTGCCGTCGATGGTCTGATTAATGTCAGAATAACGCAGCTCCTGGAAGGTGTAGCCATCGGGGTTCTGTCCCTCGGTGACGGTGTAGGTAACGCCCTCGGGGATGCTCAGGAAGGTGACGGACTGGCCGTCCTTGAGCAGCAGGGAGAAGGTGTTGCCGTTTTGGGTAGCCTCCTGGGGTACGGTCATACCGGTAATGTCACCGGTAAATTCCACTGTAATGGGGAATTCCTTGCCGTTGTGAGCGCTGCCGGGGGCAAAGCCTTCGGGATAGTTCACGTCCTTACTTACTACCAGTGCACCGTAGGCTTTGGCAGTGTTCACAAAGTCTACCGGGTGGACGGTGTAGGCTGCCACAGTACCGGTAGCGTTTGCAGAAGAGGCAGTGTAGAAATCGGTGACTTCTTCTGCAACCTCGTATGTAGTGCCGGTGGGGATACCGGAGATGACCACTGTCTGACCTGCCGTCAGGGTTACGGTGATCTTGTTGCCGTCCACGCTGGAAATACCGGCGAGGACATTGCCGTCCGTATCGGTGATCACAGGCTCTGCAACTGCCTGGCTGAGTGTCACCACAAAGGTAAATTCTGTGGGAGCGCCCTGCTCTTCGGAAACCGCATCCACTGTCTTGGTCAGGGCAATGCCCTGTGCCGGTGCGACGGTAATAGAGCCGTTGTTACCTAAGAAGGTGTAAACATCCTGTTTTGTACCGTTTTCAAACACAGTGGGGTAGAAAGAGTAGTCCAGCGTGCCGGAGTCATTGGCTGTTTTGAGGGTCTTGAACCGGGCAAAGTTGCGGTACATCGTACCGGCAGGGATGTACCAGTAGCCGTTTGTGTCATCATATACAGCATCATTTGCCAGTGTGGTCTCATCGATGGGGGTCTTGATCACCTGGCGGCCATTTTCGGAGTAAATGTAGCGGTCATAATGATAGCCGTTGCCGGAAGGACGGGAAGCACCGCTGGCGGGATTGCCACTTTCATCGTGGATGATCGTGTCTTCGGTGTAGTAGAAGCGGCTGTTATCCAGCGCCGGATGGAAGTGGGACTCTGCCACAAGAGCGGTTTCCACTTCGGAAAGATCCGGAATGCCGTTGCCGTTGGTATCGTTGCCGATTGCCCATTCGTTGGTGTAGAAGGTAACAGTGCCGTCATCGTTGCGGTGGATATGACCGCCCTTTTGGAGGTGCTCTGCAATCTTCCTGTTCAGGTTCACAGAGTTGATGTCATCCCGCAGACCTACCTCAAAGACCAGCCGCATAGGAATGGCATCCTCACGCACGAATTTCTCAACACCGGAGGGATTATCCTCTTGCAGCGTGACATTGTAATGCACTGTGGGCAGCAGGGAGGCGGGGATCTTGAACAGAACTGTCTGGTGCAGGGTGGCAAGCTCTGTACGGACCATTACCACCACGTGCATCATATCGCTGTCGCCGTTAACACCCAGATAGCCGTAGGAGCGGTTGGCGTAGACAGCGCCTGTGGGGGCGTTTTCGTAGCCGGAATCCTTATCCCAGAAGCCTACATAGTTGCCGTTTGCATCTGCATACCAGCCAATGTAGTTGCTCCAGTTATCATCGTTTTCGTAATACAGCTGTCCGTCCAGGTAAGCACTGTTGACCAGCTGCTGCGCCTGGGTGGTGGTCGTGCCGGGGATGCGCTCCTTAACAGTGCGGATCAGCTCGTCGCCCCGCTCGGTAGGACCGTCTACGGTACCCAGGTTGCCGTTGTTCATACCCTCGGCAATGCCCTTGCCGGTGTAGAGAACCGTGCCGCCCTGGCCGTTGTTCATCAGAATGCCCTTCACATCGGCAACCTGCATCATTTCGCCCAGCTCATCTTCAAAGGTGACATAGCCGGAGAAGTCAGCACTGCTGCCCTCGACCAGGGTAGCATAGGACTCAGCCTTCAGCTCGATCTCGCCTAAGATATCATTGAAGGAGTTGATCAGACCCTCTGCATTGCTGGCGTAGAAGTACTTATCCACATAGTTCATAGCCTCTACCGCAGCATCCCGGTAGACACGCCAGCCGTTATTGCCGCTAGTGATCTGGACGTTGGTATTGACGCGTCCGTTTAGGTAGTTGTTCCAATATCCAACCAGAGTGGAATTGGAGCCTGCAGGATACAGGGTATTGGTGGCAGCGGAGCTGTTTTCTGTGCCCAGGCCCAGGGTCAGGAACAGGATATCCTTCTCGTCATTTTCGTTTTCCTGATACTTTGCAGCCACGCGGCCTCTGACATAGGCGGCAGTCAGCTGGGTCAGGAAAGTAATGCGGTCGGTAGTGGAAGTGCCATCACCCTCATTGGAGTCACCAACGTTGTTATAGCTGGTGGTGGCGATAGTGGGTGCGCCGTCGGTCATCAGCACGATGACAGGCATACGCTCTGCGCCTGCCTGAGGTCTGCCCTCGGGAACAACGGTGTCGATGGAATTGTTCAGGAATTGGTTCATAGCCTGATACAGGCCGTTCTGGATGTATGTACCGCCGGTTGCCTGCTTGGATCTGTCGGTCACATCGCCGCCGGACTCGGTCTCCAGACCGTCCTTAACGGAAACATTGATTGCAGTACCGGAGGGGACATAGGTGGCAGTTTCACCGGTGGCTTCCCAACGACCGCCGAACCAGGAGGTGGAGACATAGCGGTAAAGGTCCGCTGTCCGCCAGGTGGTATCGATAGACAGGTACTCACCGTCCACGCCTGCATAGCGGCCCAGAGGCAGCACCACAGTGGCGGTTCCGGGGGTAGCGTCCTGATTGGAGGAAGTGTTGCCGGAATACAGCACTACGCCAACACGGTTGTTGGTGTTCTGCTTCATCAGGGTGTCGATGGTGGCGTTGGTAGCATCTACCATTGCTTCAATCAGGGACATATCAATACCATTGGCAGTTTGATAATTGTTGTTGCCCTGACGGACCGTGCCTACCTCGTAGGTGTCGTCCACCATAGAGCCGGACATATCCAGCACCAGCATGGTGTCGGTGGGGGAGGAGGTGTGGCCGGTGATAGACATATTGGATGCGATGGCAGACAGAGAAACTAAGAAATTGTTGCTCCCATCCAGGGTGACGCCGGGAAGCTCATTTGTGGCGGAGTCGAAGACGGATTTATCCGTCCAGACCGCACCGGCAAATTCCGTATCCATTTTGTCAGGACCGAAGTATTGTTTCCAGCCGTCCAGGGTACTGGGATCAGCCTTCTTGCTGTCTTCCACAATGTACAAAGTGGTATTTGCAGCGGCTGCATCCAAAGCGAATACCGGAAGACACGCCGCGATGATCGCAAAGCACACAAGCAGGCTCATCAGCCGCTTAAACAGGTTGTTCTTATGCATAGGGTTACCTCCTTAGGGTCTGCAAATAAGGTTAATTACTTAGTAGTGTTTCAAAGGTGTGTTCATTGGTTTCGTTTACATATTGCTTGAACTGGTCCAGGATCTTTCTACCCAGAGCGCGATAGTCCATAGAAAAGACTTTATCGATTTTCTGCCGGCGAATATCCTCGGGGACATTGTAGATTCCCATAATGCTGTCCAGCGCACCTGTGATCCGCTGCTCGATAGGAACAGTGCTGTCGGTGGTCATCATTGTTGCATATTCAATACCGGACACCAGGATTTCAGCCTCAATATACTTCTGCTCATTCCAATCCGGGCAAAATTCGCTGTAAATGTGCTGTGCCCGCTGGGCATCGTTTTTACGGATGATGTTCAGGGACATAGGACTGGAATAGGCGGAGAGGAACAGGTCCTTCGCAATTTCGCTTTCTTCGCACATCACACACATTGCAGCGACCTCCAGACATACCGCCAGAAGGGAAGTTTTTCCCTCGTCCTGCACCATATGCTGCACCGTCTGTCCCTGAAAGCCGCAGAGCATTTCCACAAGCACTGCTAATAGATGCTCCTTGGTGGGGAAGTAATAGGTCAGGTTTCCGGTGCTGATATCCAGCGCCTCACAGATCAGCTTGGGGGTGGTCGCCGAATACCCCTTTTCGATAAATAATGTTGTGGCAAGCTGGATGATCTCATACTTTGTTGTATTTACGCGTCTTCGCGCCACACGCAACACCTCCTGTTTGTGATATAAAATAGGATAAGTGCGATAATTGCACTGCTGCTAATTTGTACTGATCCAATATTAGCACAAATCCAAAATAAAAGCAAGCGCTTTCTTCCATTTTTTGAAAAATTTTCTAAAAAAGCGAAATATGCCCTCAGACAGCGCCTTATATTATTTTAATATGTATATAATCCTTGACGGAAGCGGCGATAGAGTATATAATTATAGCTGGATATTTATACCCTTTTTTAAGGAGTACTACGTTAAATAAGATCCACTTACGGGATAAGACTTGGAATCAGAAACTATTCCCGAATAAAAGAAGGGATGAGATTATGCGTATTGATACCCAAGGCACAACTCCGCTGGTATCTGTGATTATGCCGGCATATAATGCCCAGGCGTATATAGAGCGAGCAATTCGTTCTGTTATCGAACAAACGGTGACGGATTTGGAGCTGTTGGTTTTAGATGATGGATCAACAGATAATACCTGCGCGATCGTTGAGGCATTATCTGCACAGGATAGCCGGATCGTGCTGATGCCCAATGGGCGGAATATGGGCGTTGCCCGGACGAGAAACCGCGGCTTGGACTGTTCTAAAGGGCGCTATGTTGCATTTCTTGACAGTGACGATGTCTGGCATCCTGAAAAACTGAAAACACAACTTGCGTGTATGGAGCAAACCGGAGCAGATTTGGTATACAGCTCTTATGCAATCGTTGATGAACAGGGCGTAAAAGTCAGTGCGGACTATTTGGTGCCGGAGAAGGTTTCCTACAAAGCGCTGCTGAAAGAAAACATCATTGGCTGCTCAACCGTTGTTTTGAAATCGGAAATTGCTGAAAAATTTCGTTTCAAATCAGATTTTTACCACGAAGATTATGTTTTGTGGCTGCAGATGCTGAAAGAAGGCTATGTTGCCGCAGGCTGCAAAGAGGTTTTGACTGATTGGCGATATGTGGAGAATTCCCGGTCCTATGACAAACTGAACAGTGCGAAAAAAAGATGGAACATCTACAGAAAATTTCTGGGATTGTCGGCGCTTAGAAGTGCCATACTGTTCTGCAACTATGCTTTAGCGGGTCTGAGAAAGTATCGGAAAATCGGCTGACCAGGATTTAGGAGGCGTGTTTGTGTCAAAAGAAACGGCAGCATTGCAAGCGCATCAGCAAGCACTGCTTACACTTTTAATTGCCTTTGACCGTGTGTGCAAAGAATTGGATATACCTTATGTTCTGTTTGCAGGGACGCTTCTGGGGGCAGTTCGGCATAAAGGGTTCATTCCTTGGGATGATGATCTGGATGTGATGATGCTCCGGGAAGATTATGAACGTTTTTTGCAGGAGGCAGACGCCATACTGGACCATGAGAAATTCTATTTGCAAAAGGAATTTTCCCAGCATTGGCCCTTGTTCTTTTCCAAGCTCCGCTTAAATGGAACGACCTGCCTGGAAAAATACCACCCCAAAGATCCTAAGAGCCATCAGGGCGTGTATATGGATATATTCCCCTGCGACAATGCAGCCAAAAGCAAATTGGGCAGGAAGCTCCAGTTTTATTGCTCTAAGGTGGTAATCGCAAAGGCATTGGATGCCCGTGGCTATGACACGGACAGCACAGGGAAAAAACTGTTTTTGTTATTGTGCAGATTACTGCCCCAAAAATTATTTTATAAAATCGCTGCCCCCAAAGGCAAAGGGACAGATACAGTCCATAGCTTCTTGGGCGGTGCTTCTAAATTTGAAAAAAACATATATCCCCGAAGCTATTTTGAAAAAACAGTCCCGGCGCAGTTCGAGGGGCATTTCTTTCCCATACCGGAGCAATATGATGCGCTGCTCCGGGTGTTATACGGCGACTATATGACGATGCCCCCCATAGAAGAACGCAAGTGCAAGGAACATACGGTCCTGGTGGATCTGAATTGTTCCTATGAGGAATATGCCCATTACCGGGACGGTATGAAATTTGAGGTTCACACCAGAAGTATAAGGTAGGTTGCTATGGACTTAGAGGTTTTGGTGGCGACGGTGGGGCAAGCGGATTGCTCCTTAGCCGAAAAAATGAATATTGAGACCTCAGCAGTCATTGCAAACCAATGCGGTCGGTGGGGATATGAAGAAAACCCGTCCGGAAGGGTGCGGATGCTTTCCACCGATACCAAGGGCGTGGGCATCAACCGCAATCTGGCACTGCAGATGGCAAAAGGGGACATTCTGCTGTTTGCAGACGACGATGTTACTTATTACGACGGCACTTTACAAGGCGTGAAGGATGCCTTCCAGCAATTTCCCGATGCGGATGTGATCTTTTTTGGCATCGATATGACCCGGGAGGGGAAAGTGTTCGACAAACGCCGAAACAAGGCAGGCAGACTTCATCTTTGGAACGCCCTGCGCTACGGTGCGGCAAGAATGGCGATCCGCCGGGAGGCTGTCGTCAAACACCGGCTTGCCTTTTCTACCCTGTTCGGCGGCGGCTGCCCCTATAGCAGCGGAGAAGATACGATCCTGATCCGGGATTGCTTCCGTGCCGGCCTGCGGGTCTATGCCCACGATTATGTCCTTGGCACTTGCGCCAAAGACAGCTCCTCCTGGTTTGCAGGATACAACGAAAAGTATTTCTTCGACCGGGGCGCAATGCTTGCCTGTGGGTTTCCAAAGGCAAAGCATTTGCTTAAATGGTATTTTGCCTATAAATCCAGCCGGAAAACCGGCATAGAAATCAAAAAAATTATTCACCAGATGAACAAAGGCATTCGTGCCTTTCGGCAGCTGGACGTTTATTCTCCGGCAGACTCTGATGCCTGCACAGAAGAGATGGGGGTGGCAGAAAATGGAAGAAACGAAAGCTAGAAAGCCATTGTCTAAACTGCTGATTCTTATATTAGCGGCAGTGGTTCTTGTGGGAATTGCTGCGGCAGTGATCTTCCTGCCGGATCGAGCCGGCACTGGACCGGGTCAGGATACTTCCCAAAGTGCTACGGAAGGACCTACTGAAGAACCGGTAATTGCACTGCCCACCAAATACATTGTACTTAGCTATCCTGCAGAGATCAAAGAGGATGTGAAAATATCCTACGAAGACCTGGAGGACGGTCAAAAAATCACATTCACTACCGACTTTACCGGTGAGGAGCTGGAGCTGTTCCGGTTCGTGATCAGCAAATCGGCTGGTGAGGGATATCAATTGGGCGTTCTGGAGGATGAACAGGAAGGAAGCCTTGCTGTGTGTGTAAGTGTTCACGAGTACTTACAAGGCAATTGGGAGATTGCGGACTACAACAAGCTCAAAGCCCTCCAGGAACGGGTCAATGACATTATGGTTCAGATCCAGGAGGACCCCCGGTTTGTTCCCAATCAGCTGTAAGCCTACCAGAAGTAGGGCGGGGGTTTACTCCCGCCAAAGAAAAGACCAAATGCAGGGCAGGGGCTTGCTCCTGCCACACAACGAGTATCGAAATGAAATTACCCCAAAGAAAGCATCCCCGCTTAAAAGGATACGATTATAGCCTTCCGGGCTATTACTATGTAACAATTCACACTGAGAAGAACAGTCTGGTGCTGTCTGCCGTAGGGCGGGGGTTTACTCCCGCCGAGGTGACGGTTACCTTGACAAAAGCAGGCAGGATCGCACAGGAACAATTACTTCGTTTAGAAGAAAGGTATCCTTGTGTACGAATTGATAAATATGTTATTATGCCCACACACATCCACGCAATTATTGTGTTTGGAGAGAAAACGGCGGGAGACAGCCAGCGCCCTACCCTGACGGATGTGATTTGTGCATATAAATCGTTGACAACAAGGGAAATTAAACGGGCATTCAATGTAGAAGGACGGAAAATTTTCCAAACATCCTTTTATGAATCTGTGTTGCGAAACGAAAGTGCATACCAGGAATGTTGGAAATACATTGACGGAAATCCGGGGAAATGGCTGCAAGATCCGGAAGAGAAGGAATGGAACGAATAATGTAGGGCGGGGGTTTACTCCCGCCGGAAACAATCCAAAGTAGGGCGGGGGTTTACTCCCACCGAGGAAAGACCCGTTGCGGGATGGTACGTACAGTATGAGAAAACGCAGTGTGGCGGCGGGAGCAAGCCCCCGCCCTACGGAACGGAATGGTAAGGCGGCGGGAGCAAGCCCCCGCCCTACGGAACGGAATGGTAAGGCGGCGGGAGCAAGCCCCCGCCCTACGGAACGGAATGGTAAGGCGGCGGGAGCAAGCCCCCGCCCTACGGGATGGAACGATAAGGCGGCGGGAGCAAGCCCCCGCCCTACGGAACGGAATGGTGTGGCGGCGGGAGACAGCCGTAAGCCCTACAGAAATTTACGCATAAACCCAAGTGGTAAATATAATAGATTGAAAAATCTTAAGGAGGAAATAACAATGCTTGCAAACCACACGAAAAGATGGCTGGCGATGCTGTTGGCAGTGGTTATGATCCTTTCTGCAGTACCGGCTCCGGTATTGGCAGCTGAGGAAGATACCCACGACCACGCAGAGATCACAGTCACCCCGGAGGAAACTCCGGAAGAAACAGAAGGACCTTCTCAGGCGGCACAGGATCTGGTCAGCCGGATCAATGCCATTTTGGAGGTCTACGGTATTACTGGGGATATGACAGATGATCAGATCGGTCGGGCAATTATGGCCCAGCCCTGGTCTGTCAATAAGCCCAATATTACCGAGGTCGATGCAATCTGGGCATTGGCAGAGACTGTCCCGGAGGCAGATGCTGCTTATGTGCTGAGTAGTGCAGATGTGGAGGCCTTTGTCCGGTTTAGAAGCATTTTCAAGCCTATGTTCGCTGTGGCAATGGCAGCAGCAACTGGCAGCCACACCCCTGTTGAAGGCGTGACCGTTGGTGTCAGCGGTGCCACCGACAACTCTATGTCCGGTGGCGCGGTCACTGTTACCGCCAAGGGCAGTGCGGGCATTTTCGGTGTTGGTGCATCTTCCAAGACCGCTACCATTACGGTTTATAACGAAAGCGGCAGTAAGGCTACCGTTGCCTTTGACTGGGCGGCTACTTCCGTAAACCAGCTGAAGATCGACGGGACTGTATATTCCGGTACCGCCGGCAACTTCAGCAAGATTTTGGATGCTGGTGAAAGCTTTGTTGTTACCATTACCACTGCAAAAGACGGCACGACCAACAAGCTGGTAGTGAGCAACTTCAGCATTGTTGCGGCTAAGGATTCCTCTGCGGTCACATTCCAGTTTGACAGTGCCGCAGGCAGTGTCACTGCAGGCGGAAATGCTGTGGAAAACGGCGCAGTACTGGATGTTTCCAGTGCGGGTATTGCACTGACTGCCACCGGAAGTAACTTCGTGGCATGGATCAATGCAGATACCCACGAGATCCTGTCCAAGGATGCAAGCTTCACCCTGGAGCCTGCAGCAGATATGACCGTTCAGGCTATTTTCTCTACAAATGCCTGGTTCCTGGTTAACGGCAACAGCCTGTATGGGGATCTGAATGGAGCAATGGCAGCGGCAGCTTCTGTCACAAACAAGACGGTTGTGCTTTTTAACAACGGCACACTGCCCGCAGGCGACTATACCATTCCTGCAGGCGTTACCCTGCTGATCCCCTTTGATGCAGCAAATACGGTCTATACCGATGAGCCCGGAACGCTGGAAACTTATACAAAGCCTACTGCTTATCGGACACTGACTATGGCAGAAGGGGCAACACTGACTGTTAACGGCAGTCTGTGCGTTTCCGGCTGTCAAAGTTCAAAGTATCAGCAAAACGGTTTCGTTACCGGCCCTGTTGGCTTTATCAACATGAATGCAAATAGCTCTATCGTTGTCAATAACGGCGGTAACCTCTATGCCTGGGGCTATATTACCGGCTCCGGTACTGTGGAAGCTATGAATGGAGCTACGGTCTATGAAGATTTCCAGCTGGCGGATTTCCGTGGCGGTGATGGTACTTCCAGTATGGCAAGCAATAAATATGGTGTGTTCCCTATGTCCCAGTATTATCTGCAGAACATTGAGGTTCCTCTGAAGCTGTACGCAGGCGCCAATGAGTTTGCCTTTATGTCTGCGAAAATTACGCTGGTAGGTATTCAAGGCACCAATGTACCTGTTGTGGGTAATAATGGTGCAATGTTCAAGATAACAAGCGGCTACATTATCAAGGACTATCTGGAGGGCACCGGCAGAACCGAGTTTATTACCGCCGGTGATATCGCAGTTAGTACCTTGTCTATGGAGATGAAGCTGGGAATCCTTGGCGAAACCACCATCGATTCTGCTAAATTTAATCTGCCGATTCCCGGTCATTTCACTGTGAAAGCCCTTAGCGGCTCTGTAATGATGAATCAGGATCTGGCATTGCTGCCGGGTTCCGAACTATACATCGGTGAAGGTGTTACAGGCACGATCGGTGATGGTGTCCGAATCGTTGTGTACGATCTGGATAATTGGGGCGGTTACTGCGGCGCAGGCAATGTTCGGTCAATACAGCTTGGTTATGCGCCCGGCGGTCTGAACACCACAGGTCGAGAAAAGGACGCTTTGATACAGATCGACGGTACTGTTGATGCATCCAAAGGTGCCGTTTATACCACCACAGGCGGTGCCAATGTATACTCTACCGGTACCGGCAAGGTAATTATAAAAGTCGGCACAGAGACGGTGACCTATCAGGCAACACAGGCAGTGGTGAGTAACAGACAGTCCCTCACTTATGTTCCGATTTCTATTATCCCTGCAAGGCTTATGAATGCAGACGGCAGCTATCTGGAAACCGCAAAGGTTGACTATGCTGAGTTTACTTATTCGAACGGCGTGTGGACAGTAAGCTGTATTGAGCATAATTATACAGCATCTGTTACGAAAGCCGCTACCTGCACAGAAGCAGGCGTAAAAACCTACACCTGCCCCTGTGGCGATAGCTACACGGAGGCGATCACCGCACTGGGTCATACACCCGGCGATGCAGCAACCTGTAAGGGCGGTCAGAATTGTACCGTTTGCGGCGTTGAGCTGAATGCTGCTCTGGATCACGCAGTTGTGATCGATGCAGCGGTTGCGCCCACTTGTACTGCAACGGGCCTTACCGAGGGCAAGCACTGCTCTGCTTGCGGTGAGGTTCTGGTTGCGCAGATCACAGTTCCCGCTGCCGGTCACGCAGAAGTGATCGACGCAGCCGTGGCTGCTACCTGTACTGCCACCGGCCTTACCGAGGGCAAGCACTGCGACACCTGCGGCGAAGTGCTGGTTGCACAGGCTGAAATTCCTGCACTGGGTCACAGTGAAGTGATCGACACAGCCGTGGCTGCTACCTGTACTGCCACCGGCCTGACCGAGGGCAAGCACTGCGGCACCTGCGGCGAAGTGCTGGTTGCACAGACTGAAATTCCTGCACTGGGTCACACAGAAGTGATCGACGCAGCGGTTGCAGCAGACTGCGTAAACAGCGGCTTGACCGAGGGCAAGCACTGCTCTGTATGTAATGAAATTCTGGTTGCACAGCAAGAAATTGCAGCCCTGGGTCACACCCCCGGCGCAGCGGCAACCTGTACTACCAATCAGACCTGTACCGTTTGCGGTACCGAGCTGCAGGCAGCACTGGGTCACACTGAGGTTATTGACGTAGCTGTTGCAGCTACCTGTACTGCTACCGGTCTGACTGCGGGCAAGCACTGCTCTGTCTGTAGCGAGGTTCTGGTTGCTCAGGAAGAGACCCCTGCTCTGGGTCACAGCGAAGTGATCGACGAGGCAGTGGCTGCTACCTGTACAGTCACCGGCCTGACGGAAGGCAAGCACTGCGGCACCTGCGGCGAAGTGCTGGTGGAGCGGGAGTCCGTTCCTGCACTGGGTCACGCACTGGGCGAAAACAACGCCTGTGCTAACTGCGGCGAAGTGCTGTGCGCAGTGATTTCCGGCGAAGAAGTGGCATATCTGCCCATTGCAGAGGCAATGGCAGCAGGGGAAGGCCAGACCATCCAGCTGATGGCAGACACACAGGCACAGGATGTGATCCTTTCCTCCGGTATGACACTGGATCTGAACGGCAACACATTGACTGCAGATTCTATTCTCACTTACTCCGGTAATGCAGTGATCGACAGCAGCGCGGATGCACAGGGCCTGCTGAAGATCAATGCCGAAAACGGAAATATGATCAGCGGCGACAACAGCCAGCTGCCTGTTTACGACAGCGCAAGTGAAGGCTACCGGTTCTTTACTGTAACTGTGGAGCTGGTCACCGTTACCGGCAAAACAGGCACAAGCCCCAAGTACTGGTTCAAAATTCAGGCAGAGAACATTGAGAAATTCAGCGATTTGGCGCTTTCCGGCGCTAAAATTCAGATCCAGGTAAAGCTGTCCTGGAAGGAACAGGATGAGACCTATGCCGAGGCTGGTCTGGAATTTACCAAAAAATGGGCACAGAACTATACAAAATATATTACCGTGGTCGTTGAAGGCTCCGGTGATCTGGAGGACTTCAGCTTGATTCCATGCCTGGAATCCGGTGGTGTTGAGGTCTGCGCGGAAACGGAAACTGACAGCGATACTACTGAGCAGAATGATTCCGAAGCCCCTGTGGTCAATAGCACCTCCGGCACCAAAATGATGGTCAAGAGTGCACGGCCCAAGACGATGGCTGCACAGAACGATCCCTGCGCAGCAGGTCACACCGAGGTGGCAAGCGAGGAAGTGCCTGCTCTTTGTGAGGAGCCCGGTATGACCGCCGGTACTTACTGCTCCGTTTGCGGCAAGACCCTGTCCGGCCGCCAGGAGATCTCCGCCAGAGGTCACTTCCTGTTGTACTATGATGCAAAGAAACCTACTTTTACAGCTCCCGGCTGGGAGGCTTATGAGGACTGCTTAAACTGCGGATACTCCACTTATGTGGAGATCCCTGCACTGGGCCTTCAGTCCACTGAGGATTACGAATCCTTTCTTGCAAACCTGACTTTCCTGGAAGCAATGGTCGAAATGTATATGGTGGATCATCCTGAAAAGGATCCTATTGAGCTGATCATCAAGTACATCCGTACCGGCGTGGACCGCTATAACTCCGGTTCCTGGGGCATTATGGCAGGCTATGAGGATGCAGATTTTGCAGCATTTGTAAGTGCTACCGAGGATGCGATCAATTCCCAGTTCGACGAGCCTATGGTCTATGTGTCTGCACTTAAGGACATTCATGTCTTCGAACTCCCCAACGGCGATATAGCTGACTTCGGCCACATCTTCGGCACAATGGACATCACCAACCACAATAAGTCCAGCCAGAACCACGCGGATGTGGCTGGCTGGGCAGGCGACCTGGTGGACCTGCTGGAGCTATCCGCTTCCGGAAAGGTCAGCGGCACTGTGGAGGAGATGGCCAAGCAGATCAAGGAAAACTACCTGGGCACGACCCCTGACCAGGAAGGTCTGCCCTCTATGAGCCAGACGGACATAGACGGCGACCTGGATGCCATCTACATTATGGATCAGCTGTATGCCCAGGAGTATTACACCGGTCTTATGACTGAGATCTTTATGGCTTACTTTACCGGGGAGCCGACCCAGGAGACCCGTGCAGATTACTTCCTGAGAAACCGTCTGGACGGTGTCAGCAACCGTATTAATGTCCGGGATGCTGTTTACAAGGCATACACCGGCAACCGGGTCATCAGCACCCTGGAAGGCACAAGAGAATTGGATGTTGACAATCTGGACGATCTGCGGATCGCGGTTTGTTATGCCTTTGCAGATTACATTTGCCAGCTGGCAGGTGACTATGTGGAGGATATGGAAAACCCCTACTACAGCGTATTCTCCAGCACCTTTGACACCCTGGCTCCCGGCATCACCCAGGAGATCAAGATGGCTACCTCTGCCGACGGCAAGCAGATGGTCTACTATGTGGCTACTGCGGATGTTACCAGAGATGATGTGGACATCTTCGTAAACTACAACAACAACGATCCCTCTCAGGGCTGGGCTATGCAGCGTGTTATGGATCAGGCAAATGCCGCACAGGAGAAGTACGGCAACCCGGAAAGCGAGCATTACATCCCAAATTACAATGTTATCGTAAGTACCAATGCTGCCGGTTTTAATATGACTACCGGTGAGCCCGGCGGTCTGCTGGTTATGGGCGGCGTTGAGTACCACGGCATTAACAACAATGGCTTCTTTGGTGTTACCAAGGACGGCAAGCCTGTTTTTGGTACTACGGAAGATTACAACAACATTTATAGAGGCCAGCTCCGTGACGGCGTGGCAGGCTTCGGTGCAGTTCTGGTTCGCGACGGCAAGATCGTTGCTTCCGGCGACGGCCGTGCAAGCCGTACTGCTATCGGCATCACCTACACCGGCAAGATCGTTATGATGGTCTTCGACGGCAGACAGGAGCCCTGGTCCTGCGGCGGTAACTACAGTGAGATCGCACAGGTTATGCTGGACGCAGGCTGTGTATACGCCATCAACCTGGACGGCGGCGGATCTACCACCTATGTTGCCCGTCAGCCCGGTGAGGAGGAACTGAGCCTTGTAAACCGTCCCTCCGATGGCTTCCAGCGCAGTGTGGCAACCTCTCTGTTCGTGGTTTCCACTGCTCCCAGCTCCACTGCCTTTGATCACGCAGTGATCGAGAGCGAAACAGATTACCTGACTCGGAACACCAGCGTGCAGCTGACTCCGAAGGGTCTGAGCGCAACCGGAAACGAAGCAGAGCTTCCCGAGGATCTTTCCTGGGCAGTGTCCAATGAAAGATGGGCAACCATTACCGAGGACGGCGTGTTCACCGGTTTGAGAGACGGTTCTGTGGAAGTTTACCTGATGTCCGGCGAGACGGTCATCGGCAGCAAGACAATGAACATTATTGTTCCCAATAAGGTTTATTTTGCCAAGACAAATATCGATACCGTCTACGGTGCAACTGTTGATCTGGATGTTAAGGCAACATACGAAGGAAAGCAAGTTGCTATCAACGAGTCTGATATTATCTTCAGCCTGAGCAATGCAAAGGCAGGTACAGTTGACGGCTTCAAGTTCACCGCGAATGCCAACGAGAACTCCGGCATCAAGAGTGCTACTTTGATTGCTGCTCTGGCAGCGGATGATACGATTCGCGGAAGCACCATCATCTCCCTGTATAAGCAGGGCGAAATGTCCTTCGACTTTGACCAGGCGACCGGCGGCGACCGTACCCTGGCTTGGTACCGTGAGGTCACCAATGCCAACAAGGAAGACAACAGCTACATTGTTATCGACCCTAACGAGGATATGGTCACCAAGTATACCCTGGCCATCGATATGACCCAGATCCCCATCCCCAAGAGACTGGAAGAGCTGACTTATATGCTGCCCGGCTCCGATGTGGCAGGCGCCTCCGCCTGGACCTTCCTGCTGCAGCTGGCACAGCGTATCAGCACCATGAGTGAGATCACCGCACAGGTGCAGTTTGATGCGGACCTGGATGTGGATGTGAGCGGATTGACCCTGGTCAACGATTACTTCATCCTTAACAGCACAGAATATGACGAGCAGACCAACACAGTCACATTGAAGCTGAACTGGAAGAAGCAGACCCAGGCGATCAACCCCGACACTGCCAATCCCCTGTGTATCGTTAGCGGTATCGTACTGACGCCCAAGGCGGATGCAGATTGGGGCAACCGCAACCGTCTGGATATCGTGAATGCAGGCAATGTCAGCTACAAGATCTATATGAGAGCCAGCGCCTTGTACTCCTTCGCCCAGAAGCCGGAAAACCAGAAGGTTTACGGTCTGTATGATTACATCAATCCCGACGATGCAGAAGATCGCGGCGGCTACTTCCAGGATACCTATAAGACCTTCGAGGATAGCTACACCCTGGTCAATGCAGTTAAGAACGGCTGGATCAATGAGGACGGCGGTTATGCCTACTATGTTGACGGCAACAGACTGACCGGCATCTGCCTGGTGGAAGGCTACTACTACGATTTCGGCGAAAACGGTCTCAATGCAGGTAAGACTCGCTACACAGGCTTGTTCCAGCAGAGCGGCAAGACCTACTATGCACAGGTGGGCGAACTGAAGTCCGGCTGGTATGCTGTGGGTGAGAATTACTACTATTTCAGCGCAACCTCCTTTGCCGCCTGCACAGGCGAGGTCACAATAGGCAGACTGAAGTATACCTTTGATGACGCCGGCAAGCTGGTTTTGGGTGCGTTTGATAAGACAAGTAAAGGCACCTGCTACTACTGGGCAGGTAAGATCCAGGCGCGTGCTTGGATCGATATGCCCGACGGCAGCAAGCTCTATGTAAACGATGACGGTTACCTGGTATACGGTAACTATCCGGTTCTTGAGAATGCAACTGAGGATGCTGTCTGGATGCACTTCGATGAGAATACCGGTGCACTGACAGGTATCTGTGACGGTTTCATTCAGTCTGGTGGCAAGACCTACTATTGCGAAGACGGCGTATGGTATTATGGTGCTGTTCAGACGGAAAAGGGCATTGTTTATTGCGCTACATACGGCCTTGTTACGATTAACGGCGGCTGCTATGTCTCCAGCGATATGGAATTCAATGCAGGTCTGGAAACCGGATATTACTGGTGCGATGCCAATGGCTATATCCAGGCAAATGGCTTCGCAACCATTAGCGGCAGCACCTACTATTTCACGAATTATGTCCGCGCAAAGGGCTTTACCAAGATCGGCGACAAGTACTACTTCTTCAATGCCGGTAGCGGTAAGATGCTGAAGGATGTGACACTGTGGGTAGGCGAAAATAGCTATGGTGTCGTGGGTGGCTACTACACCTTCCAGGCAGACGGCACAATGTATGTGCCTGATCCCAACGGCCCGAAGGCAATTGTGAAGAAGAACGGCAACCTGTACTTCACTATCGACGGCGTGAACCAGACTAATGGCCTTAATGAACTGGATGGCGAGTACTACTATGCCAATACCAACGGCACTTTGGCTGTGAATAAGGTAGTGTACATTTCTAATTTCAACGGCTTGATCGCTCCCGGCGGCGGCTACTTCTACTTCGACGCAGAGGGCAAGCTGATGAAGATCGGCTTTGTAACCGGCGGTGGCGATACCTACTACTATAACGATCTGGTCCGTGCCAAGGGCTTTACCAAGATCGGTGAAGACTACTACTTCTTCAATGCCGGCAGCGGTAAGCTGCAGCGCGACAAGACCGTGTGGGTAGGCGACAACAGCTATGGCATTGTTGGCGGCTTCTACTACTTCCAGGCAGACGGCACAATGTACATTCCCGATCCCAACGGTCCGAAAGCGGTCGTTGAGAAAAACGGCAAGCTGTACTTCACCATCGACGGTGTAAACCAGACCAACGGTCTGAACGAACTGGATGGCGAGTACTACTATGCTAACACCAACGGCACTTTGGCTGTGAATAAGGTAGTGTACATTTCTAACTTCAACGGTTTGATCGCTCCCGGCGGCGGCTACTTCTACTTCGACGCAGAGGGCAAGCTGGTGAAGACCGGCTTTGTAACCGGCGGTGGCGATACCTACTACTATAACGATCTGGTCCGTGCCAAGGGCTTTACCAAGATCGGTGAAGATTACTACTTCTTCAATGCCGGCAGCGGCAAGATGCAGAAGGATGCAGTCCTGTGGGTAGGTGACAACGGCTATGGCATTGTAGGCGGCTTCTACAACTTCCAGGCAGACGGCACAATGTATATTCCAGATCCCAACGGCCCGAGAGCAATCGTTGAGAAAAATGGCAAGCTGTACTTCACCATTGATGGAGTCAACCAGACCAATGGTCTGAATGAATTGGATGGCGAGTACTACTACGCAAACACCAATGGCACTTTGGCTGTGAACAAGGTAGTATACATTTCTAACTTCAACGGTTTGATCACTCCTGGCGCAGGCTACTTCTACTTCGACGCAGAGGGCAAGCTGGTGAAGACTGGTTTTGTTACCGCTGATGCAACCTACTACTATAACGATCTTGTCCGTGCAAAGGGCCTTGTTAAGATCGGTGAGGATTATTACTTCTTCAATGCCGGCAGCGGCAAGCTGCAGCGCAATATGAATCTGTGGGTAGGCGATAATCCTTACGGTATTACTGGCGGTATCTACTACTTTGACGCTGACGGAAAGATGGCAAACTGACCCGTCAAAACAAATCTGCAGTCATTGGCTTTTCAAAAGCCAATGACTGCAGACAATGGATAAAAACAAAAGACTTGATAAGGGGGGTACACCCTCTTATCGAGTCGATTCCCATCAAGTGATATTTTTGTGGAAACAAACAGATGGATGCGTGTTTCCACAAAAGTGTTACTTTATCCTCAAGGAGAACAGAAATGTCTATTAAACGGAAAATTGGAGCCGTTATTTATCATTTCTATGCAAAGCATTTGCCCAGATCTTATTCTGGATTAAAGCTGGGGCAGGTGTGGTTGCGTAGATTGTGCGGAAAAATGATGCTAGAACACTGTGGAAAGCAAGTAAATATCGAAAGAAAAGCGTTCTTTTCCCATAAAGTATCCTTGGGTGACTATTCAGGAATAGGTGCGAATGCAAAAATTTATGGATGTTGCCATATTGGTGATTATGTTATGATGGGTGAAGATTGTACGGTTATTACAAGAAATCACCGATTTGACCGCACGGATATACCGATGATGCATCAGGCTTTTACAGAAGAAAGGCCGGTCATTATCGGAAATGATGTGTGGATCGGAGACCGTGTCACCATTCTTCCCGGTGTCAAAATCGGAGATGGTTGTATTATTGGTGCAGGGTCTGTTGTTACCCACGACATTCCGACTTTTGCAATTGCGGCAGGCAATCCGGCAAAGGTTATTAAATATAGGAAATAATTATTATTTCACTAGGAGCAGTGTCTATGATGTTCAGTATAATCGTTCCTGTATATAATGCTGGGGAAAGCCTCGCAATGTGTATTCAGTCTGTGCTGGATCAGTCTTTTGGGGACTGGGAAATGATTTTGGTGAATGATGGCTCCACAGATAACAGCGGTACGATTGTTGAGCAGTTCCTGCAAAAGGACCATCGCATTCGTGCAATACACAAACACAATGAAGGGCAGCTGATTACCAGACGAAAAGGGATAGAGCTGGCAAAGGGAGAATTTCTTTTGTTCCTGGATTGCGATGACTACTGGCATCCGGATTGCCTATCCATTCTTGACGCAGTCATTGGGGAGAAATCACCGGATGTGATTATGTTCCCGGCGCAAAGAATTGGTGCTGCGCGTAACCCACAAGAGGTTATTTGCAAAATATCGGAAAAACCGGAATGGGTCGATAAAACGTTTTTTTACGGTGAGTTGATCTCAGGCGTAAACTTAAACTCCTTGTGCCTGAAAGCCTGGAGAAAATCACTTTTTGATGGAGACAATACGAACTACAGCCAGTTTGCAAAAGTATGCTGGGGCGAAGATCGGGTTCAACTTCTGCATCCGATCACGAAGGCAAATAGCATTTTCTATATTCCGGATGTGCTTTACTATTATGTAGATAATCCATCCAGCGTAACCCATATGATAAATTTGGACAGAGTACCACAAATGCTTTCAAACGATGCATTTGCGCTGCTATATTCCTATATGAAATTGTGGGGTATGGATTTGCCGGAATACCGGGAGACGATTGCTGTTCAATATCTCCGCAATTTTATAAATACGTACTATAAGGTACGGAGATCCTGCAAGACAGCTTTTGAGAAAAAAGAATTTAGGCAATATGATTGGAATGCCGAAGTATCTAAGAAGGCGTATGGATATATGTTTAGCAGGAAACTGAAATTCCGCGAAAAAACAAAACAAATACTGTCCAGATACTTCAAAATTTGATGGGCATTATTCGTTTTGGTCTAAGAAAGATGGATTTATGAAAGATAGGCAACTTAAACTAGGTGCAGTTTTATCCTATGCGCAAATGGCCGTCAACGTATTGATCGGCTTGCTCTATACGCCGGTTATGCTGCGACTCCTTGGCCGCAGTGAGTATGGTCTTTATAATACGGTTGTTTCTACAATATCAATGCTTTCTGTTATGAGCCTTGGTTTTCACAGCAGTTATATTCGCTATTATGCAGAATATAAGGCAGTGGATAATCAAGAGAAAATCAAAAGCCTGAATGGTGTTTTCTTGGCTGTTTTTTCTGCCATCGGCGTGTTGGCGCTGATTTGTGGATTATACTTAACAGTTCACTTGGAATTGGTCTTTGACAAAGGACTCACAGCATCGGAATATGAAACTGCGCGCATATTAATGTTACTGATGACGGTCAATTTGGCCATCTCCTTTCCTATGAGTACATTTACCAGTATCATTTCTGCCCACGAGCGATATGTGTTTTTGAAACTTGTAGGAATCCTGAAAACAGTATTTAGTCCTTTGCTCACATTACCGCTGCTGTTTTTGGGATATCGTTCCGTTGCGCTGGCTTTGGTTACAGTGACAGTATCCCTTCTTGCGGATTTGATCTATCTCATATATTCCCGCAAAGTTTTACACGTTCAATTCCGGTTCAAGGGAATTGACAGAACATTGGTCAAAAGCCTGTTTGGCTACTCGCTATTTATTGCGATTCATATTATTGTTGATCAAATCAATAACAATATGGATAAAGTTTTGCTGGGAAGATTTGTGGGTACAGAGGAAGTGGCTATATATTCTATCGGCTTTACGCTGTATCATTATTATATGCTGTTTTCAGTGGGCATTTCTTCCGTGTTTTCCCCGAAGATCCATCATATTGTAAATGCCACCCAGCACAACAAGCTGGAGCGATCTGCCAGGTTAACAGAGTTATTTGTTAAAATTGGCCGTCTTCAATTCCTGCTGTTGGGATTGATTTGTTCAGGTCTTGTTTTCTTTGGCAAAGAGTTTATTAAAGTATGGGCAGGCTCCGGATATGAGAATTCATATTATGTCGCATTGCTTTTGATCATTCCGGCAACAGTACCTTTTATTCAGAATGTTGGCATTGAGATTCAGCGTGCGTTAAATAAACATAAGCTTGCAAATTTATTCTATTTAGGTATGGCACTTTTGAATTTGCTGGTATCAATAGAGCTTTGTCAAAGATATGGCGCCATCGGCAGCGCAGCTGGAACATCACTGTCTTTTATACTGGCAAATGGCATTGGCATAAATATTTATTACCATAAGGCGTGCGGTGTGAATGTGGTTGTATTCTGGAAAAATATACTTAGAATGATGTTAGGCTTAATTCCTCCGGTTATTTTAGGCTGGGTTATGTCTGCCTATATGGGTTTTGACAGAATCTCAACATTGATCATTGGAATTGTGATATATGTGTTGGTATATGGCCTTTCAATGTGGCTGCTAGGAATGAACACATCTGAAAAGAGGCTTATCCAATCTGCGCTTTGGAAAAAACGCAAGGAATAAATATTGGAACGAAAACGTTGCGAATGAATATCGTTTATGAAGAAATTACTGATTGTTAATAATAATTTGCACATTGGCGGCGTACAGAAGGCCCTCGTCAGTCTGCTGTGGGAGATCCGGGGTCGATATGATATAACATTGCTGCTGTTTTACCCGGGCGGTGCGTACGCAGATGCGTTGCCTCCCGATGTCAAAGTCATTACCCCGAAGTCAGGATACCGGTATTTGGGTATGACAAGACAGGATACCGTCAAATGGCCCGATAAGCTGCGGCGCGGTTTCTATGCAGCGATCACCCGGATCTTTGGCAGAAAATATGCCATCGCACTGATGTCTTTGGGACAAAAAAAGCTGGAAGGCTATGATGTAGCGATCTCTTATCTGCATAATGGCGGAGACAAGGTGTTCTACGGCGGCTGTAATGAATTTGTTCTCAGACAGGTTTCTGCAAAGAAAAAAATTGCATTTTTACATTGCGACTATTCCCTCTGCGGTGCGAACACCCCGGAAAATGCACAGCAATATCGACTGTTTGATTGGATCGCGGCTTGCTCACAGGGCTGTGCCGACGCATTCCGGCAGGAAAATATTACACTTGCGAAAAATGTAAAAGTGGTATATAATTGCCACGAATTTAAAATCATCCGAAAGAAGGCAGAAGCTGCTCCGGCAGTGCTGCAGGCGGATAAAATAAATATAGTTACCGTTGCCCGATTGGGCAAGGAAAAGGGCGTAGAGCGGGCATTGCGTGTGATTGCCAAGCTGGGAGCCCTGAAAGAAAAACTACATTATTATATCATTGGCGATGGCATTGGGATGCCGGTTTTGCGTCAGATCATACAGCAGGAAAACCTGTTTCCCTATGTGACCTTGTGCGGCGTACTGGAAAATCCCTATGGATACATAAAAGCAGCAGATTTATTGCTGATTCCCTCCTACAGTGAAGCTGCACCTCTGGTAATCGGCGAGGCAGTATGCCTGGGAACACCGATCTTGTCCACGGAAACCTCTTCTGCAAGGGAATTGGTGGAGGAACCCGGATACGGTTGGGTGTGTGAAAACACGCAAGAGGCTATGCAGGCAGCGCTGTTCCGGTTGCTTTTGGACCGCTGTGCGCTGGATGAAAAGAAAAAGACCCTTGCAGATAAGAAGATTGGCAATGGAACAGCGATTTCCCAGTTTGAAAAGCTGATGGATTGCTGATCTGCAAGCACAACAACAGACAGAGAGGGTGTGAAGGAAATTCCAATCCATAAGAAATATTTGACTGCCTGCATTGTGCTGGCGCTGATGCTGTGTCTGGCACAGATTATGGGAAACACCCTGCTGATTTTGGGCTGTCTGGGGTTGTATTTAATACTGGCAGCCTGGTGCTGCAGTTGTGATTTCACACTGCCGATCTTACTGTTTTTTCTGCCCTGGTCGCCTCTTTTGAAAATGGAACCTACGGGCCATTCCTTTTACACCTTCGCAATGGTGCTTATCTGTTTGATCAGCATCGTGAAAAAACGGTTTTACTTTAGAAATTACCAGTTGAAGGCTGGCATTTTGATGTTGTTTGTGACATTGTTTTCTAAAATGCTGGACGGAAACTTTCTGGCATTTGATTACATTGCTTTTATAATGATGATCATCCTGTTCCCCGGTGTGAAGGAAGAATGGCAGGAAAGAAAATATGATTTTTATCAGATCGTATGCTTTTTTGCGTTGGGTATCATCATTGCCTCGTTGTGCGCTTTGGTTTTTGCGGAGTTTGCCAATATCCAAAAATACATCAAGGTCGACGCTTATTTAACAATTATCCGCAGAAGCGGATTTTACAAGGATTCGAATTTCTACACAGCACAAATTATGGCAGCCCTGGGCGGCGTCTTAGCGTTGCTTCTTCAGGAAAAAAAGAAGGGCCATTTGGCATTCTTGGGAATGATTGCAATATTTTTGCTCTATTGCGGATTTCTTTCCGGCTCAAAATCCTTTGTGCTTGTTGCGGCTGCCGTCCTGCTTCTTTGGATCGTTGCGATCCTGAAAATGCGCGGCAAGGCAGGATTGAAGATGGTGCTGCTGATGAGCTTGCTCTTAGCTGTAATTTTCATTGCTACCTCAACACTTTTCAGCAGCCTGATCACGGTGCTGCTGACCCGCTTTGCCAGCACGAAAGACCTTAATAGCTTTACGACAGGACGCGTTGAACTGTGGAAAGGCTACATAATGGAAATTCTGGGAAATGCCAAGGTATTCTTCCTGGGAAAAGGTTTTACCAATGTAAAGCTTAATGGAAGAGGTTCCCATAATACGATTATTCAGATATTCTACCAGTTTGGCATACTAGGCATTTCGGTGCTGATTTATTGGATTGTCTGTTTCTTCCGGGAGGCAAGGCAAACCCAGAGAAAACGCGAAAAGAAAGATCTGAAAGCGGTGATCGTATTTATTGGATCTTTCGCACCGTGGCTTGCCATCGATGCGCTGTTCTTTGATGAATTTTTCTTGCTGCAATGGTATATGCTGGTTGCACTGAATTATTTAAGCGCTGAGGATGATATAAAGAATATAGAAACCGGTTCATATGGAGGAGAATTATGGACGAGAGAATGAGAAATAAAGGAGATTTTGCGGAAGTCAATCTCAAGCGTCTGGTAGATGCACTTTTGGGAAAGGTCTGGATGATTATTTTGATGGCAGTAATAGGCGCGATGCTTGTGCTGGCAGTTACCTACTTCCTGGTCACACCGAAATATGAGTCTTCTGCAATGTTTTATGTAAACAACAATTCTATTTCCGTGGGCGAGGCGACGCTCAGTATCGACTCCAATGATATTACCGCATCCAAGAGCTTGGTCAATACATATATTGTTATCTTGAATACAAGAGAAACCCTGAATGATGTGATCGACTATGCAGGCGTGAATCGGAAATATACAGAAATAGAGGATATGATCCGCGCAGAAGCGGTGGACGAGACGGAAGTGTTCCAGGTGGTCGTTACCACCGAAGATCCGGAAGAGGCCAATGTGATCGCCAATGCCATTGCCTATATTCTGCCCAAGCGAATCTCCAGCATTGTGGAAGGAACTTCCGCGAAGGTGGTGGAATCTGCTGTCGTAGCAGCAAGACCCAGCTCTCCCAGCTATACAATGAACACCCTGATCGGCTTCCTGTTAGGCCTTGTTGTTGCAGTGGGCGTGATCGTAATGCAGGAGATTCTGGATGTAACGATTCGTAAGGACGAGGATCTGGCACTGGTGTGCAAATATCCTGTCCTGGCACCGGTGCCGGATATGAATGCTCCCAGCAAGGGCGGCTCTTACTACGGTTATGGAGCGAAACGAACACAGCGGAAAAAAGGCGGATACTATGCTACGGCAAAAAACGGTGGTCAGCAGAACACAATTATGGGCGGACAGCTCAGTTTTGCAGCGTCCGAAGCCTATAAGCTGCTGCGCACCAAGCTGCAGTTCTCTTTTGCAGATGATAATGATTGCCGTGTGATCGGTATCTCCAGTGCCCTCAGCGGCGAAGGAAAGAGCTTGACGGCGATAAACCTGGCATTTACCCTCTCCCAGCTGGATAAGAAGGTTCTGCTGATCGACTGTGATATGCGCCGTCCTACCTTGGCAGAAAAGCTTGGCATCCTGAAAATACCGGGACTTTCCAGCTACCTGACCAGACAGTGCCATCTGGATGATCTGGTGCAGATGTGCGGACTGAAAGGAAATGAAAATGCCTTCCACGTGATCACCGCGGGACAGAATCCCCCCAACCCCATTGAGCTGCTTAGCTCCGAGCGGATGAAGAGTGCGCTAAATACAGTGCGCCAGACCTACGACTATGTGATCTTGGACCTGCCCCCTGTGGGTGAGGTCAGTGACGCAATGGCAGTTGCAAAGGATACAGACGGCATCCTGCTGGTAGTGCGTCAGAATTACTGTGATCGCATTTCCCTGTCTGAGGCAGTCCGGCAGTTTGACTTCATCCATTCCAAGATCCTTGGCGTGGTGTTCAACTGCACCAACGAACATAGCGGAAACTACGGTAAGGGCTATTACAAGCGTTACTACCGGCGCTATTATAACCGCTACTATAATCGCTATGAGTCTGGTGGCGGCAGGGCTGCAAAATGAGTAGTGCCGTAGATTTTCACAGTCACATTCTGCCGGGGATCGACGATGGAAGCAAAGACACGGAAGAGTCCATCGCTATGCTGCAAATGGAGCAGGCACAGGGAATCGACTGCGTGGTGGCAACCCCCCATTTTTATCCCCAACGCGATCAGCTGGACCGATTTTTGGAACGCAGAGAGCAGGCGGTGAAAAGGCTCGTAGAAAAAATTGGAGAGAGATCCGAGCTGCCTCGGCTTCATATTGGTGCAGAGGTCCATTTCTTCCGGGGAATCGGCGACTGTAATGCGCTTTCCCTGTTGACAATTGCGGACGGAAATTATATTATGATTGAAATGCCGCAGCTAATGTGGACAGATGAAATGTATCGCCAGCTGGAACGGATCTATACGAAGCAGAAATTACGACCGATCCTTGCGCACATCGACCGATATCTCAGTGGATTTCGTACCGCCAAGCTCCTGAAAAGGCTGGAAGAACTGCCGGTGCTGATTCAGGCAAATGCGGAGTTCTTCCTGGATAAGCGAACAGAGGCGGTGGCTATGCGAATGCTGCGGGACGGAAAGATCCATCTGCTTGGTTCCGATTGCCACAATCTGACTTCCCGGAAGCCAAATCTGGAAGAAGCGCTGAAGAAGATCGAAAAGCGCTTAGGTGATGAGGCGATCGCCCGGATCAATCGCTACGAGCAAACTGTCCTGGCGGACTGAAAACCGTATTTCCCACACGAAACGTGTGAATATAAAATTTAATGGAGATGACGAATATGAAAAAATTAACTTGTTTGTTGCTCGCATTGGCTGTGTGTTTGAGCATAGCTGCTCCTGTTTTCGCAACGGAAAACGAAGATTTTGTTCCCAGCATTACCTACAAGCCCTCTCCTGAGATCGTTCCCGTGGAGAACGAAGAGGGCGAGGAAGCCATCGGTGTTATCCGCAATGAAGAAGGCGAGGTCCTGGACTATGTTGATCACGGCTGTCTGGAGATCACCCCTATTGCCTATGTTTGGGATGAGGAGATTGAAGTTCCTGCAGATGTTGAACGTCTGCTGACCTTCGTTTATGAGGAACTGAACGAGGAGAGAATGGAGATCCCCTACGAAAAACACGAGGATCTGGATCTGGAAGGCAAAAATATGGTCATCCGTGATCTGTTTGATGCAAGATGGGCTTGTGAAGAGCACCGTATTATGATCGAGGATAAGGGTATCTATTTTGAGATCACCTTCGATCTGGGTATTGCTGCAGACACTCCAATTTATGTAATGACCTATGATGAGGAAAGCAAGGAGTGGTCTCCTGTTGTGGAAACCGTTAACAACGGTGACGGCACTGTGACCTGTACCTTCGAGCATCTGTGTGCTATCGAGTTCTCTATGCCTGTAGCAGCTGCAGTAGCTCCCGGTGAGGATGTGACAGGTATGCCCATTTGGCCCTGGATTCTGATTCTGGTTCTGGCTGTGGCTGCAATCATCGTGATCGTTGTCAGCAAGAAGAACAAGAAAGAGTCTGCTGTTTGATCTGAAATAGATTTAGCAGGATCGTAATATGAAAAGACAGCATAAAGGAAAAGGAATCGTTATATTCTGCCTTCTGCTGGTTTTAGTGGTTGCCATACTGTTTAGTGGGCTTAAGATTTTTGAGGCTACCGTTTTGTTCCCCCAAAATGAGGTGACCGGCGAAGTAGCTACAAAAACCATTACAAGAGATGGCGTAAAGTATTTTCCGCGGCAGGATATTACGGTTATGATGGTGCTGGGTATTGACCAGCACGGCGTGGTGGAATCTAGCAATTACTACCGGAATGAAGGCTCTGCAGACAGCATTATGCTGCTCATTTTCGACGAAACAAACGAAGAATGCACCGTCCTTTATCTGAACCGGGATACAATGGTGGATATGGATGTGCTGGGCGTCAAGGGCGAGTATGCCGGAACCCGGTACGGTCAGCTGGCGCTGGCACACACCTATGGAAATGGTCTGGAAGACAGCAGCGTGAATGTGAAAAACACCATTATGAAGTTCCTTCACGGCCTGACCATTGACTACTATATGGCAATGAATATGGATGCCATTCCGGTGCTCAATGATGCAGTAGGCGGCGTTACTGTTACGGTTGTGGACGATTTCTCCAAGGTCAATCCCTCCATTCCTATGGGTGAGGTAACGCTGAAGGGTGATGATGTGATCGACTTCGTCCGCATCCGAAAAGATGTGGGTGACCAGAAAAATGTCACCCGTATGGCGCGGCAGAGGGAGTATGTTGCCAACTTCCTGGAGAAGCTTTCCGAGAAAGAGCACGAGAATGTTGATTTCCTTGTGGATATGTATGAGCAGGTGGCTCCCTATATCGTCACCGATTGTTCCGTCAATTCTATGAGCAATATGCTCAGCAAGTATTTGGATTACAAGATCAAGGAAGTTGTATCTCCCACCGGAGATAATATTATTGTAGACGGTCATTATGAATTCCACGCCGATGAAGCGGCGTTGGATGAACTGATCGTAAGACTGTTCTACACACGTAAGAAATAGAAAGCGAAAGCTTGCCTGTGGCAAGAAAGCACAAAACCAGAAAGGAAACCCGATGAAGGACGGACTGATCTTTGAAAATGAAAAACTGATATATTATAAAAATGGCAAACCCTATCACGCCGGCGCGATTAAAGTGGACGGAGAAGTTTATTACATTAGTTCCGGCGGACGGGCAATCAAAGGTCAGCATGTTGTTCACAGAGAAATGGGTAACGGTATTCTGGAACGGGGAATCTATACCTTTGGCGAAGACTATAAGCTGATCAAAGGCTCTTATATTCCACCCAAAAAGCGCAAAAAGAAGAAAAAAACACTGTCAAAGAAACAGCAGGCTTGGCTGAGCATTTTTGCAACTTTGGTGATGTTAATTGCAGTTGCAGTGTGTTCACTGTTCCTAAAAGTACCATCGCGACCGGTACGACCGAACAAAAACACAGAAACAACGGAAGCTGCCCAGATTTCCCTGCCGGTGTACCAAGAGGTCCAGCTGTGTACGGATTCTGCAAGAGTGTTGTACCAGGGCGGTTTATCTGTTGCGCAGGCAGTAAAAGAAGGAAAACCCTACCGTCCGATGGCGTTTGATTATGTGGTGCGTACAGATGCAACGCTGCTCATCAGTGAAAATGAGAATTTTGAGAATGCTTACCGATATGAATTGCCGGCAAGTAAAAACACAATTTTTATAAATAACCTGAAAACCGGAACCGGGTACTATTGGAAGGTAATTGCGGATGGAGAAACCTATCTGGGTGATTTTAAAACGGTGCACTCTACACGCTTTGTCTCCATTAACGGCGCGCAAAACACCCGGGATATTGGCGGCTATGTGACCCAGGATGGAAAGACTGTAAAGCAAGGGCTTATTATCCGGGGAACGGAGATCGACGGTCTGGTAGAACAGCAGTATTTTATCCCCAATGAGTCAGTAGAGGAAGTCAAAAATACATTTGGCTTTGTGTATGAGTTTGACTTGCGGGGCGCAGGTACTTATACCGGAAACTATCAATCACGGCTGGGCGATGATGTGATCCATAAATTTTATGGTTCGCCCCAGTACGGAGAGATTTTCAACATAAATTATCGGCCGGCTTTGCGGGATATTTTTGCAGATCTGGCGAAACCGGAAAATTACCCGATGTATCTGCACTGTACCTACGGCGCTGACCGCACCGGAACGATCGTATTTTTGCTTCAGGGCATCCTGAATATGTCTGAGGAAGATATGATCCGGGAGTTTCGGCTTACCGGTTTCTCTGCAAAAGGCTTTGAAGATTCCACTTCTATGGATGTGGTGATCGAAGGCCTGCGTCTGTATGAGGGCGACACCCTTCAGGAGAAGATCGTCACCTTTCTGACAACGGAAATCGGCGTGACCCAGGGCGAGCTGGACGCGATCAGAAACATTCTCCTAAGTGAATAAGATAAGAAAATCCCTGCTCTGCCAAATGTCAGAACAGGGATTTTTAAACCACTGGCGGTGTAATTACAGGAACATTTTAATCAGGCCTAAGATCAGTAGGTGCACAGGGTAGAAGGCATAGCAGAAATACTGGAAAGACTTGCTGTGGTGACCTTGCTTGCCTCGGTACAGCCAGATGGGGATCAGTGCCAGCAGGGCAAAGCTTTGCTGGGAAAGGAAAACATCTTTTCCGAAGAGGGAAAGCTCATAGCCCATTCCGCCCATCATTTCCAAGTTAATATACCACAGGCAAATCAGCTGACCGGCATAGTTCCACCATTTGCGGCCTCGCAGGAAGTAGAAAACAAGAACGGTCAAAATGCCGTAGTGATTGTAATCCACGAAGGTGAGAATACCGATGATACAGGCAGAAAGCACCGATGCCAGTGCTACTACGATCTCCTTAAACAGATTTCCGGACTGCCTTACTTTTTCGTTCCAGCAGATCAGAAGCAGGGAAATGAGGAATGTCCACAGCACATTTTGATGGATGGGATATATGGCGCGGCTGCCGATTGCCAAATTGAAGGGGATCTCGGATATCACCGCAAACACCAAAAGCCGCAGTAAATATTTTTTCAGGTTTTTGGTGTGGAAATACCCCTCTACCAGCATAAAAGCAAATATAGGGAAGGCGAGCCGCCCAATGCAGGTCAGCCAGTCATTTCCCGGTACGATTGTGCCCCACAGATGGTCGCACAGCATAAAAGCCATTGCTAGAATATGCAGACTTGCAGAAGTGATTTCCAGAGAGAACTTTCGGTTCATTATCGATTGCTCACTTTCTGTTTTTCTTCCATTATAAATGGAAAGTCAGAAAGTTGCAACACCCCTATGCAAAAACGGCGAAAAAGGTGAATTGTGCTTGACAATTCCGGACAGCAGGTTATAATAAATCAGCATTATTACTCCAAATATAAACAAGAGAGGAAAAGTTAAATGAAAAAGATCATCGCTTTCGTACTGGCTCTTGCCACTGTACTGGCACTGTGTGCTTGTGGCGCTCCCAGTGCTCCCGCAGGAAACAACAACTCTGTCAATAACCGCGGCGCTGTTGTTCCCAATAACGAAAACCCCGCTCCGGCAGAGACTACTGCACCTGCTGCAGCAGAGATGTCCACCACCGCAGCCAACACCATTGGCGGCGCTGTTGAGTACACTCTGGTAAATGTCTACACTACCACCGATGTTATGCCCCCCAAGCCCAGCAGTGTTTACACCCACTATGAAGCTACCGCAGGCAACATTTATGTGGTTGCAGTGATGGATGTTAAGAACATTGGCACTGCCTCTGTGGATGCTGAGGACCTGATGAATGTTACCATGAACATTGGCGGCACAATTTACGCCGGCAACTGTGTTGTTGAGGAAGACGGCGGCGCAGGTCTGGGTTATGCAAACATCACCCCCATTGCAGCCCTGGGTACTGCAAGACTGTACTACATGTTCCAGGTTCCTGAAGCCACTTCCACCGAAAATATGGTGATCTCTGCAATTGTGGGCACTGAAACTCAGACTGCAACCATCGGCCTGGCTCAGTTCGAGAGCAAGATCAAGACTGTGGCTAAGGGCGAAGTGATCACCGATGACGCTACCCTCAGCGCAACCTTGGAGGATGTATACTTCTCCAACACCCTGTATCCCCCCATTCCCGACGGCTATTACACCTACTACGAAGCAGCTGCCGGCAAGACCTACCTGATCGTTAAGATGAATGTCAAGAACCTGAAGGGCACTGACCTGAAGTACGATGCCATCGCAGGTGTTTCCTGTGAGTACAACGGCAAGTATAAGTACACCACCTTCGGCGTTCTGGAAGAGGACGGCGGTACAGATCTGAACGGCTATCCCAGCCAGTACGCTATCTCTCCTCTGGACAGTGGTATCATCTACTACCTGGCAGAAGTTCCTGCTGAAGTGCAGAACGGTCCTGTGGTCGTGACTCTGTACATCGCCGGCCAGTACTACAAGTACAGCATCGGCTAATTACAAAACATAACACAACGCCCCCGGTGCGGCTGCACCGGGGGCGTTGTTTTAGGAAATGATTCCGTTTGCCAAGGATGCTACCAGAGCATACATTTCCTGTTCACTACGGACATTGTGGGCTTTGTTCAGGATGTCCTGTTTCTGATCTTCGGACAGGTGGGCGTAATGGTTCATTGCGGCGGTGTTTTGCGCCAACGCCATACCGAAGCCGATCGGGACTTTGTAGAAATCCATAGTTATTTCTCCTTTCTTTTTTGGGGAACGGCGGGCGGCTGATAGCCGCCCCTACATTGTCTTACGATAGCGGTCGTAGGGGCGGATATTATCCGCCCGTTATGCAGCAGCATCTAACATATTTTCAATAAAAATGCCGTAGCCGGTGGTCGGATCGTTCACCAAAACATGGGTCACTGCGCCGATGAGCTTGCCGTCCTGGATGATCGGCGAGCCGGACACGCTGATGTCAAGTAAGGGACAAAAGAATTTTGTGTTTTTCTGCGGTTTTTATGCGTTTTTGCAGGTAAAAGGCAGGTTTTTACACACCTCAACAAGAATCCCTAAGTTGACATAGATGAAATGTCGAAACTGGTCGCTTTTAATTTTCCTTGCCTTTGCGACAAATTCCGAACGATACCGGACCGTCGTTTTTTGCTGCACCCCAATTATCCTAACAGATATTCAAAGAGCACAAAAACAGCGGGGATTGTCAAACAGGCGCAAACATGGGAAACCAAAGCCATACCGGAGGCTACACGGGTATCCCTTCCCAATGCACTGGGGATGATAATCGTGCCCAGTCCCAAAGGCATCGAGAGGGAGCAAATGGCACAGGCCGCAAAGGTATACGGTAAAGGGATTACGGCTGCTATGCCCAGAAAAAGCAGGGGGAATACAATAAGCCGCAATGCCGTAACCAAATATACACTTTTAATATTAAGTACTTCCTTCAGGTTGAATTGCGCAATGGTCATACCCGTCAGCAGCATCGCTACCGGGGACATGCAATCGCTGGCCGCAGAGATTGCGTTTGCTGCAAATTTTGGCACGGGAATGCCAACAAGGCCGATGACGATGCCCAAAATTGTGCAAATAAACATGGGATTGACAAAATTTTTCAACCGTCTGGACAGTGTCTGCTTTTCCGAAGTGTCCGCCATCAGCAGAACCGGCACCCCCCAAAGGTAAATCAGCATCCAAAGAGGCAGGGTAAACAGCAGATACTCCATAAAGATCTCCGGAAACAGGGCGCTGACCACCGCGTTGCCCATAAATCCAAAGTTAGAAAAGCACAGGCCGTATGTATAAATATCGCGCTCATATTTGTCCTTGCTGCAAAACCGCACGCACAGAAGAGACAAACCGATGAACACCATCGCCAGCGCAAAACTGCTCAGCAGCAGTTGCCATGTCATAACAAGCTTTTCCGTCGTAAAATTCTCAATAAATGTTCCCAAAATCAAAGCCGGCAGAAATATATTGTTTTCCAGCTTGGACAAAACCGCATTGGAATTGCCCGGCACAAACTTCCACTTTGCCACGACGAAGCCTGCCAAAATAAACAGAAACAAAAATGCGGTTTGATTTATTGTTGCGGTAAAAACTGCCATAATATCGTCTCTATATAACCGATGTTCCTTCCCACTCATCAGCAGGAGGCACATCCATAATTTTCGCAATAGTGGGCGCAATATCCAGAATGCTGCCACCGGAAAAGCGCTTGCCGGTCTCAAATTGCTTGCCGAAATAGAACATAGGAATGGTCATATCCTCCGGAAGATCCGAACCGTGGGTGCGATCGTGACCGCCGTGGTCTGCGGTTACGATGATGGTATATTCATCGCCACATTTTTCAATGACCCGTTTAACATTATCCAATGCAATTGACAGCAGGTTCAGGTAGGGCTCGGTCATCCAACCATGGTCATGCCCTCCCTTTTCATCGGCTTCCACCATATAAAGAAACACAAAATCCGGTTTATTTTTGCGAATACGCTCTAGCGCACAATCGGTCAATTCGGTATCAGCGCTGCCGGCAGTACGCCGCGCATTGATGCACTGCGCATAGGTAACGGTGATTGGCGTAGCAATATCCCGCAGCTGCCCCCAGCCATAATACATAGCGCAAATTTTTCCGGCTTTGTGCAGCTGCTCAAACAGTCCGTTTAAGGGTCGCACCATAGGCACATATGTATTTTTGGTGATACCATGCCGCTGTGGCGGTACACTGTGGAATAAAGACATGTGACATGGAAGTGTTACAGACGGCAGTACCGTTTTGCCATCCAGGGTGTAATAGGCTTTTTTCAACATTTCCTCGGCGTAAGGGTTTTTGCAAGCGAGAAAGCCGTCCGGGCGCATAGCGTCAATGCTGATCAGAATTACTTTATTTTTGTTCATAACCAAACTCCTCACTTATTTTTATATCGCATTTGCGACAGCACTTCATTGCGCTCAGCAATGCGGCTTTGCAGTGTTTCATATTTTCGGGCAGCAAGTGACATCATCAGCGCATCCAAAATGCACAGATGTGCGATTCGTGCAGAAACGGCCTCCACAGGGTAGTTTTTGTCATCGGAAAAGGCGATCAACTTATAATCACTTTCCATTGCGAGTCTGCTGTGGGCGAAGCTACTGATGGAAACGGTAGTGGCTCCAGCTTTCTTTGCCCGCCGCATAGCATCCACAGTTGCTTTGGTGCTGCCGCTGTGGGAAATGCAGACTGCCACATCTCCGGCTTTTAAATTCGCAGCTGCAACATTCATAAACAGTATGTCCGTGCATACCGATGTTGCGATGCCCAGCTGTGCGAAACGGTATTGGGCATCTGTTGCGATGACAGACGAGGTTCCTACGCCAAAGAATACGACCCGGGTGGCCTGGTGTAAAAGCCGGACAATGACTTCTGTCTGAGAAAAGTCAATCATAGACAGGGTGTCCTTCAGCGTGTTTATTCCGGATGCAAACACTTTTTCAAAAACTTGCTGCGGGGCATCCCCGTCACTCACCGGTAACATACTGGTAGCAGATGCCTTACCGCCTAACTCGGCAGAAAGACAGATTTTGAAATCGGAGAAACCTTTTGCGCCTATGCTTTTGCAAAAACGCACCACAGCTGATGGTACTGTGCCGGAATGCTGCGCCAGTTCTTTGGCTGTCATTTTTACTGCGTCCTGCGGTGCTGTCAATACACTAGCAGCGACCTTTTTTTCTACGTCTGTTAACCGATCATAACAATTGTGGATTTCTGATAACATAGTCCGCTCCTTTTAGAAGGAAATTCTAATAGATATTGCTATTATAGAATTTAATTCTATCTCAAGCAGGCAATTTTGTCAAGGAGAATTATAAAAGAGCAAATCTGCCGATATTGCAAATTTGCTCTTTGTTTATTACATTGTACCGTTAGCAAGGCTTGCCACGAGGGAGCACACCTCCTTATGCTGCCGCGTTCAGCATGTTCTCAATAAAAATACCGTAGCCCATGGTTGGGTCGTTCACAAGAACATGAGTCACGGCGCCGATGAGTTTACCGTCTTGGATAATTGGCGAGCCGGACATACCTTGCACGATGCCGCCGGTGGTTTCCAAAAGGGCAGAGTCGGTGATCTTCAGGAGCATATTCCGGCAGCCGGTTTTGGTGTGTGGATAGATTTTCAGAATTTCCACAGAATATTCCTGAAGCCCTTGATCCCGGATTGTGGAGCGTATGGTGGCAGGACCGGTTTGTGCAGCGCCGATGGGCAATGGGCTGATGCCTGCCGGCGGATCGATTTTTCCAAACACGCCTTGCTGAGTATTTTTTGAAAGAGAACCTAAAGGCGTATCCCCTTTTAAGCAGCCGATGATCTGACCAGGCTCGCCAATCGCACCTTTCTTAATGGACAGGATCGACGCGGGATATACCGTCCCTTGCTGCATTGGAAGCAGCGACCCATCCGGAGCATTAACCCCGTGACCCAGACAGCCAAAGCTGCCGGTGTCCGGATCGTAAAAAGTAATCGTTCCAACACCCGTTGCCCCCTGCTTCAAATAAACACCCAGCTTCGGACCGTCGGCGGTGATCTGTGGGCGCAGTGTTAGATTTTTCGGCTTTCCCTCCCGGAGGACAGCCACATCCACCTGTCCGTCGGAACAGTTGAGTGCCCTGCGAACATCCTCGGCACTGGTGATGGATTGATCATCGATCTTTGTGATCTTATCCCCTTCTTTTAACCCGGCTGCACGGGCGTTGTTGCCCAGCTCTTTGTCAAAGGCAGCGACGGTTACCGTGTTGTCTTTTAGCTGCAGACCGATCAGCTGACCGCCGGGGATCAAAAACTCCGCCGCGCTCACATTTGCACATAATAGTAATATACAAAAGAGCATTACGGCGCACCGGGTTGCTATTTTCTTCATTTCCAGCCCTCCTGTTTCAATCAAACTTTGCTTTGTTAATATTCCTCGCAGGCAGGTTTGTAACCGATGCAAAAGTCGAAAAAAGAGGATAGCAGTGGCGAAATTGGTAGATTTTGAATAATAAATAAAATTCAGTCCGACGATTAGGTGCACCGTAGGGCGGGGGCTTGCTCCCGCCGCCAATGGCCAGGTGCTTCCAACGGCGGGAGGAAGCCCCCGCCCTACAATAGCCAACCGATAAGCAGAAATTTGGCTATTATATAGGCTGCAGCATTTGCCCATTGACAAAGTAGGTAAATAGTGGTAAAATTACCCACGCAATTACTAGGTAATTGGAGGAAAAGATATATGCAAGTTTATGCGGATAACGCCGCGACTACAAAGATCAGTGATCACGCACTAAGTGCGATGATGCCCTGTTTTCATACGGTCTACGGCAATCCTTCCAGCCTGCATACAGTGGGCCAGGAAGCAAAGGAAGTATTGGAGGACGCCCGCGCCCGCGTGGCAAAATGCCTGGGCTGCGAACCCCGGGAGATCATTTTCACCTCCGGCGGCAGCGAGGCGGACAACCAGGCGATCCTGTCTGCAGCCTATTACGGCGCACGCAAGGGTAAAAAGCACATTATTTCCACTGCCTTTGAGCATCACGCAGTGCTGCACACTCTGAACAAGCTGGAAAAAGAAGGCTTTGAAGTGACCCTTCTGGATGTGAAGGAAGGTCATAATGTAACAGCGGCACAGGTGGAAAAGGCGATCCGGGAGGATACCTGTCTGGTCACCTGTATGTATGCGAACAATGAGATTGGCTCTATTTTGCCCATTAGCGAAATCGGCGCAGTCTGCAAGGCCGCCGGTGTGTATTTCCACACCGATGCAGTTCAGGCGGCAGGTCACCTGCACATCGATGTGAAAGCGCAGAATATTGATATGCTCAGCCTGTCCGGTCACAAGTTCCACGGCCCTCGGGGCGTGGGCGCACTGTATGTCCGTCGGGGCATTCCCCTTGTGAATGTGATCGAGGGCGGCGCACAGGAGCGGGGCAAGCGTGCCGGCACAGAAAATCTGCCTGCCATTGTGGGTATGGCTGCTGCACTGGAAGATGCCTGCGCCAACCTGGAAGAAAATACCAAAAAGGTGACCGCAATGCGCAATAAGCTGATCGAAGGACTTTCTAAAATTCCTCACGCGGCATTAAACGGCGATCGGGCAAACCGCTTGCCCGGTAATGTAAGCTTCTGCTTTGAGGGCATTGAGGGCGAAGCGCTGCTGCTGCTTCTGGATATGAAGGGCATTTGCGCATCCTCCGGCTCTGCCTGCACCTCCGGCTCTTTAGACCCCAGTCACGTGCTGCTGGCGATCGGTCGTGTCCACGATGTGGCACACGGCTCTTTGCGTCTGTCCTTGAGCCACTACAACACCGATGAAGAGATCGACCACATTTTGAAGGAAGTACCCGAAGTGGTGCAGACCCTGCGGAATATGTCCCCGGTGTGGCGGGATCTGCAAAACGGCATTAGAGAATACATTCTCTAAATGCAATCATAAATAAATAATTTTGCATTTTGCACTTTGCATTTTGCATTTTATTCAACCGAAGGGAGAAAAATTATGGCACTTTACAGCGAAGTTGTTATGGACCACTTTATGCACCCCCGGAATGTGGGCGTGATCGAAAATGCCGACGGCGTAGGTCAGGTTGGCAACGCCAAGTGCGGCGATATTATGAAGATCTATCTGAAGATCGAAAACGATGTGATCGCAGATGTGAAATTTGAGACCTTTGGCTGCGGCTCTGCCATCGCATCTTCTTCAATGGCGACGGAAATGATCAAGGGCAAGCCCATCAGCGAAGCACTGCAGCTGACCAATCAGGCAGTTGCAGAAGCCTTGGACGGTCTGCCTGCCCACAAGCTGCACTGCTCTGTGCTGGCAGAGGAGGCGATCAAGTCCGCCCTGAAGGATTACTACGACAAAAACGGCATTGCTTACGATAAAAAGCTGTTTCCCGACTGTGAGCACTGCGCCCATTGCGGAGAGTAAGAGATGATCGTATCGACAAAAGGGCGCTATGCCCTGCGGGTGATGGTGCGGTTTGCGTTGCTTGGGGCGGAAAACTATGTTCCCCTTAAGGAGATCGCAGAGGCGGAAAATATCAGCCAGAAGTATTTAGAGTCCATTATGACCACGCTCTCCAAAGCCGGCTTTGTGGATGCAGTCCACGGCAAGGGCGGCGGCTACCGGCTGAACCGGAAGCCGGGAGAATATACGGTGGGCAGCATTCTGAAGCTGACAGAAGGCTCTTTGGCGGCAGTGTCCTGCACCACCCAAGGTCCGGCAGCCTGCAGTCGCAGCACCTGCTGTCAGACAAAGCCTATGTGGGAAAAGCTGGACCGGATGATCGACGGCTTTTTTGAAGGTATTACACTGGCAGATTTGTTAGAAGAAAATAAATAGGAGGATATTGTTATGGCAATTTTAGCACCCTCTGTATTGTCCGCAGATTTTGCGAATATGGAACGGGATATGAAAATGACAGAGGCAGCCGGGGCAAAGTGGCTGCACCTGGATATTATGGACGGCATTTTTGTGCCGAATATGTCTTTCGGACCGGATATGGTCAAGGCGATCCGTCGGGTGTCCACAGCTGTGCTGGATGTGCACCTGATGATCGACCGTCCCATCCGTTATATTGAGAATTTCTGCAAAGCAGGTGCGGACTATCTGACCATCCATTTGGAGGCTGACACAGAAGAAAACAACCTGGCGGCACTGGAAAAGATCCGCTGCTTCGGTGTAAAGCCGGGCATTGTTGTTAAGCCCAAAACACCGGCAGAAGCCCTTGCGCCTTACATAGACAAGGTGGATATGATTTTGGTGATGACTGTGGAGCCGGGCTTTGGAGGACAGAGCTTTATGGCAGATATGATGCCCAAGGTAAGGAAGATCCGCCAGATGCTGGACGAGAAGAACCCTGCTTGCCATCTGGAAGTGGACGGCGGCGTGGACCTGAACACCGCACCTATCTGCAAGGAAAACGGCGCAAATGTGCTGGTTGCCGGCTCTGCCTTCTATCGGGCAGAGGACAAGGCTGCCTTTACAAAGGCGCTGGAAGCCTGAAAATAACAGGTAAAATATGGACAATTATATGAAGAAGATTTGCAAACGCATCCTTGCAGTGCTGTTGATCCTGTGTTCGGTGTTGTCCTATACAGTGCCGGTTGCCAATGCGGCAACAGAGAAAGTAACCTATGATTTTAATCAGCTTGGCTACTACACAAATATTCCTTCTGTGGACAACAAGAGCAATCCTTTGCTTTCATTATTGCAGGGTTATCACTTGGCAAGTGGCACGGTCAAGACTCCTATGACGCAGCGGTATCTTAACGGTGACCAGAACTGGACCTATGAGGCAGCCAGCGAAGGCTTGTGCGGCAGCACAAGTGAGAATGAGCATTTGCCTGCTGCAAGCGGCACCAGAATGCTTAGTCAGTATAATGGCTTGCGCATTGCTATGGGCAAGAGCCAGGATGATTGGATCGCATTCCGCATTAAGAGTCCCGGTGCAGGCACCTACACAATGACGTTGGATTTTTACAGCTATGCCGGCAGCCCCACAATGGCTTTCTACATTCTGGAAGCAGAGGGGGAAGCCTCTATTGACCATGATACGGTCCTTGCCCGTCAGGAATTCATCCACGCAGCTATGGACCCGGACAACCGAATCGGAAGGGTCGACCAGGATGCAGGAATCAACGGCAGTATAAATAACACTGCATACATTGGCAGCCATACCTTTGAAGCGGACAAGGAGTATATCCTGGTAGCAGAGACCTATGAGGTTGCTCCCGTTGCTGAGTGGTATGCCTGCTTCTCCAGTGTTACCCTTACTAAGAATGGCAAAGAAGGCACGGAGCTGACAGGTGAGCCTGAAGTGGGCAGCCTTCTGGTTGAGGACAATCTTGTTCCTGCAGCCGACGGCGGCACGATGGGCGCACTGTGGGAAATGGAAAACGGCCACGATTACTTCTTCCTGCCCATTGAAGGCGGCAAGATGGCGATCTACGATCTGGATGAGTGGAAGCTGGTAACTACCGTTACCTCCGGCCTGTATTATCCCACCTCTGCAACCGTAACCTCCGACGGCAAGGTGGTCATTGGCGGTGACGGAAAGAAGCTGTTTATTTTCGATACCAAAACAATGACCGGCAGAATGACGCCGGACTTCAGAACCACTGCTACACTCAACGGTGAAGGCCATAACAGCGGCGTTCAAGCAGGCTCTGACGGCTATATCTATTTCGGCACCCTTTATGGCGGCCATATGGTACAGTACGATATGGAGAAAAGAACCTATAGGGATCTGGGAGATATGGTCTGTAAAGAGATCCAGCAGATGGCAAATCCGAAGATCACAGACGATAAGGTAGAAGATAAAGGCGGCGTCGAAACCGTGGTCTATCACGACGGCCATGCATACGGCTGGGCGGCCAGCAACAGCTATGATGTTATGGTCAAGTACGATCTGGAGCAGGATCGGGTAGTTGGCGCAATCGATGTGACCGCACAGTTGAATTCGGTGAGCACCCTTCCCAATATGTCTATACTGGGCGATAGGTATCTGATCGCCGGCGGCTCCGGAAACTCCGGTATGGTACTGATCGACCTGGAAAACTTTACACTGGTAACTTATAAGAAGGCGACTGCCAGCGGCTTGATCTCTGCATCTTCCACGGCAGAGAATCTGTGGGAAAAGGGTATGTCCGGCCACGCCAGTGAGGTGATCGACGGCAAGCAGTATTTTGAGTCTTCCTCAGTGGGTATGTTCTGCTACGATACAGCAACCGGAAAGCTGACCCGCGCAGGTAACGGCGGCTACGGCTTCCGCACCGGCGGAAGGACCTTGGTGACTTTGGACCGGGACGGCGACGGCGTGGAAGAACCCTATCTGTTCTCCTATGGTGGATCTCCCATCAATCCCCGCCTATTTAACTTTCAGAAATTTAGCAAGATCAACACCTCCGGACTGATCCAGACCTCTTATGAAGGCGCCGGCGGCTCTGATATTAACATCGGTGACAGCTATAATGATGTTCTATATATCGGCGCTTGGAACAACTGGAACTGCGTGGCTTATGACACGGTTGCAGAGGCAATCAAGTCCCGCTATGTTACCGGCGGTCAGACCGACAGCCAGGTAAGCTTCCTGGACGAAGACGGAGCTTTCCATCTGGTTTCCGGCAACTACAGTGCCTGTGTTGTCTATGAGATCGACCCCCTGAATAAGACGGGCTACGACGGCGATACAGACACTAATATCCTTATGCCGCTGATCTCCAAGATGAAGAGCTACGAGCAGAAGCGTATTCATACAGTCGCCGGCGGCGATGGTTATGTATTCGCCGGTACGATTCCCGGAAGCTATATCACCGGCGGTGGTGTGGGCGTTTATAACCGCGCTACCGGCACAGAAGATTTCATCCGTTTCAAGCAGACTTCTGTCAAAGGTGAAAAGGTTGTCCCTAACAGTGAATTGTGGGATCTGTCTGTTCAGTGCGTTGAATACTATGACGGACGGCTGTTCGGCACAACCACCCGCTCCGGCGGCTCTGGTTCCACTGCGGAAGCCAATACTTCTGCCCGGATCTTCGTGATGGACTATGAGAATATGACCATCGAAGCCACTTTGGATCTGAGAGATCACCTGACCCTGGTGGATGCGAATAAAGACGGCAAGGAGGACCCCATCACCTATGTGAGCGGTATTTCCGTGGATGAGCAGGGCCGTTTCTGGGGTCTTTGCTCCGATGTGCTGTTCTGCTTTACTTACGATAAGGCAACAAAGACCTTTGCTGTTCAGGAAGTTCTGAACCTGGACCATAGTGAGTACCAGACCAGCGGCTCTGCCACCACGAAAAACCGCAAGGTGGTGTTCGATAGTGAGAACAGCCAGCTGTTTACCAGCTTCTATAAGAATGGAATGCAGCAGGTGGTGCTGAAGGACTGGAATGCATCTGTTGGAGAAATTAAAGTAAGCTCCAACACACAGATCCTGACCGGTTCTCCGTACACCTACGCCCTGGGTGCAAATAACAATCTGTACTATGCAAGCGGCGCAAACCTGTATATGAAGCCTGTCAATGTTACTGCCTCCGACTGGACCCGCGCTCGAGCAATCGATGAGCAGATCAATGAGCTGGTGGAGATGATGAAAGATCCGGATGTTTCGGTTACAGAAAAGGCAGCACAGGTGGCAGCGGTAAAGGAACGCTATAACGCTCTCAGTCTTAGAGATAAAGCATTGGTTCAGGAAACCCGTTCTATGAAGGAAATAGAAGCACAGATTCTGAGGCTGCAGGTGGCAGAGATATATGACACGGTTACCGCAGAGGATTATGAAATCCTTAGTGAAATGAATGTGTCCTATATGGAGATGAACGATCAGCAGAAGCGTTATATAAGAAATGCAGCGCTTTTGGAGGATGCTTTCTTCAGAGCAACGATGTTCAAGCAGGACGAAGCATTAAATCAGCTCCAAAAGGATATTTATGCCCTGGAAGTGAACACACTGTCCGATGCCCAAGGGGTGCTGGATGCGCGACTAGCCTATGATGCCCTGTGGGAAGAACAGAAAAATGCGGTAAACATCGGCAAGCTGCTTTTGGCAGAAGAAAAGCTGGATGCCTTGCGGCAGGAAAGCGAGGAAGCTGCGGACAGCGGCACCTGTGGCGAGAATATGCAGTGGGTCCTGGACGGCAAGGGTATCTTGACCATTTCTGGCACCGGTTCTATGGAAAACTATTCCGCCGGCGGTGCGCCCTGGTACAAAAACTATATTTTCATCCGGGAATTGGTGCTGGACAGCGGCATTGCCGGCATTGGAGAATATGCCTTCTCCGGTCTTGCCAATTTGCAGGTTGTTTACTATAAGGGCACGGAAAGAGCAAAAGAGAATATCCTGATCGGAAGCAATAACGATTCCCTTATGACTACCCAGTGGCATTACGGTTATGAAGAGATCTCGCTGGGCTCCCAGATAGTCCGTTACTGCAGCTGCTGCGACCAGTATTACTTGCCGGTCAGCGCCCGGTCTGTTTTTGCCGACATCAGCAATACCGGCTGGCAGTTCAAGCCGGCGATTTATGCCTTCCAAAAGGGCCTGATGGCAGGTAAGGGAACGGATGCCTACGGCAGAGTGAAGTTTGACCCCAACAGCCCCATCACCAGAGAAGAGTTTGTGCAGGTGCTTTATAACGCAGAGGGCAAGCCTGCTGTGACCATCGGCAACCGCTTCCCGGATGTGAAGGAGGCCTGGTACAAAAACGCAGTCCTCTGGGCAAACGAAATGAATATTGCCAGCGGTATGGGTAACGGTAATTTCGGCGTGGGCAAGAATATCACCCGTCAGGACCTGGCAATGATGCTTTATAAGTATGCAGCAATGAAGGGCTGCTCTTTGGAAGCAGAGGATGGGATGATCGATCAGTTTGCCGACGGCAATGTGGTCTCCGGCTACGCAAAGACCGCAATGAACTGGGCTGTGAAAAACGGTGTCCTCAGCGGTAAGGGCGCAGCAGGCGCGGACATTTCCACCTTCCGCCTGGATCCTATCGGCACAGCCACCCGGGCAGAATGTGCCGCTATGCTGAAAAACTTTATGACCGCATTTCGCGAGACCTTGTTTGGCTGCAGCCACCGGGTAATGGAGAAAACCGAGGCAAAGGCAGCCGATTGCACAGAAAATGGCAACATCGACTATTGGTACTGCGCCGGTTGCGACAAGTACTTTGCCGACAGCGCTGCCACAACGGAGCTTACCCTTGCCGACACAGTGCTGGAGGCACCCGGACATAGCTGGAACGATGCTACCTGTACCGAACCCCAGACCTGCACTGCCTGCGGTGCAACCGAGGGCAGCGCACTGGGTCACAGCCTCTCTATGCTGGAGACCGTGCCGCCTACCTGCAGTGAGCAGGGCTACGATCTGTACAAGTGCGATAACTGTGACTATACCGAAAAGCAGAACTATGTTCCTGTAACAGACCACAACTATGTGACGATGGACCTGCCCACCGCAGCTACCAAGGCTGTGGAGGCAGATCCGTTAGGTCCAAACGGATTTAACTACGCAAAATACACTGTGAGCGAATACTGCGATTATGACACCCAAATTTGCACAGTCTGCAATCATATCGATCTTGCGGCTACCTGCTTCCGCTATACACCGTTGGAAGCTGCTCAGATGATGCTCCAGTGGGTCAATGACCTGCGTGCAGAGGTCTATGGCACACACGCGTATGATTTAATTCTGGATGATTTTTGTCAGTCTGCTGCCGAAATAAGAGCTGTCCAGCTGACCACCGACTATAGTCACAGCGGCTCTATGACTCCCGGTGAGTGTATTGTGAATGAATTTGGACTGTATAATCAATTCCTGGCTTGGAAAAATTCCCCGCTTCACTATGAAATTATGATTAGACGAGACAATGTATATTTTGGTTACGGATATGCAGCGGCTGGATACAATGAATTCAATGCTGCTCAAGGTTACGGTTGTATGACAGTCGGTTAAATTTTTCCAAAAATGAAAATTGGAGAGCGATTTTATATCCTTTGTAACACAAGAGAAAGGGTCTGTTGCAAAATACAGATAATCTATCGATAGCGTTCGTAGGGGAGGCTATTAGCCTCCCGCGGGCGGATAATATCCGCCCCTACATCCACAAAATGTCGACATATACATAGCTTTCGGGCGCGTTGCAGTATTTTGCAACGCGCCCTTTCTTTTTGTGCAAATTGTTGCAAAAAACCTTTGTGTACTTATGCAAGTACACAAAGGTTGCCAAAACTGGTGCAGACCCCTTGACAAGTACCTGAACGAGTACTATTATAAGGGACAGAAAGTACTCGAGCGAGTACAAATGAAAACAGGAGGTGTTTATGAATCCAAGAAATCACAGTATGAACCCAAAGCGGATAAAGCCCACCAACCACGCCTACCCGTTTCCGCCAGTGGATTTTCAGGCAGCAGTACCTGCCGGCTGGTGTGTCCGGTGTGGCGGGGAGATCTATCGTCCCAAAAAGGAGATGTGCCGGCGATGTATGAAGTTTGAAAGGAGGAAGCAGTATGACAAAAGAGAAATATCCCAGTCCCTGTCTGAGCTGCACTAGGGTGGCAGATCCCAGAAACTGCGAAAATAAAAATTGTATGCGTTGGCAAAAGTGGTTTCTGGCACGCTGGGAACAGATACATAATTATCCAAGAGCGAAAATGGAACAGATAGAAATGACACCGGTGGGGGTTAATGTGGGCGGCACATATTATGCCGCGCCCCATCAGGTCAATCAGTATTTGAGTAAGGACCCCTGTCAGGACTGTTTGTGCCCCAAGGATCTGTGTAGAGATTCTTGCCGGGTACGCAGAGCCTGGGAGGATGCAAAAAAGGAGGTATTTTTATGAATTGGAAAGCAGAAGCAATGGACAAGCTCCGTCGTTACGATGCGATGCGGCAGGCAATGGTGAACATACCGGAGGAGATCCGGCGGCTGGAATCGGAAGCCTACAGCCTGCGAAGCACAACTATGGACAACGATCCTGTGAAGGAAGGGGGCGGCAGAAAGGAGGATAGCTTACTTTCCAATCTGGTCTGTCGTCAGGAACTGGCCGCAACACTGGAGCAGGCGGGCACTTGGCTGCGAATCGCAGACAGAGCGCTGGCAGCCCTGACTCCGGAGGAAAAACTGATCCTCCACCGCCTTTACATCTATCCGGAGCGGGGCAGCCTGGACAGGCTTTGCACCGATCTGCAGGTGGAGCAATCCAGCATTTACCGCAAGCGGGACAAGGCACTGCGAAAATTTACCTACGCCCTTTACGGCGCCTGTGAAAGCTGAAAGTTTTTGTAAAAAACTTGCAAAAATACAGCAAAACATACGGACGGGAAATGTAAACGTAAACAATTATGATTTTTATGGTGTTTGCTACTTGCATTTTTGCTGCTGATTTGCTAAACTAAGGGTAACTTTTTATTTGGAGGTAACCAATATGTCCTATGTAGACGAGATTTTTAACCGCGTTAAGCAGCAAAACCCCGGCCAGCCGGAATTCCATCAGGCGGTGGAGGAGGTTCTGGAATCCCTGCGTACTGTGGTGGAAATGAACGAAGAGAAGTATCGCCGTGAGGCTCTGCTGGAGCGGCTGACTACCCCTGAGCGTATCATTATGTTCAGCGTGCCCTGGGTGGATGACAAGGGCCAGGTGCAGGTCAACAACGGTTACCGTGTGCAGTACAACGGCGCCATCGGCCCTTACAAGGGCGGCATCCGTTTCCATCCCTCTGTGAACCTGAGCATCCTCAAGTTCCTGGGCTTCGAGCAGGTGTTCAAGAATTCCCTGACCGGTCTGCCTATGGGCGGCGCAAAGGGCGGCGCTGACTTTGATCCCAAGGGTAAGTCCGACCGTGAGGTGATGGCTTTCTGCCAGAGCTTTATGAATGAGCTCAATAAACACATCGGTCCTGACACGGACGTGCCTGCAGGTGATATCGGTGTTGGCGCCCGTGAGGTTGGCTATATGTTCGGTCAGTACCGCAAGCTGAATACTGTTTTCCAAGGCGTGCTCACCGGTAAGGGTCTGTCCTACGGCGGCTCTCTTGCCCGTAAGGAAGCTACCGGTTACGGTCTTTTGTACCTGACCCAGGAAATGCTCAAGTGCAACGGCCATGAGCTTGCCGGCAAGATCGTTGCTGTGTCCGGCGCCGGCAATGTTGCAACCTACGCCATCCAGAAGGCTTGGCAGCTGGGCGCAAAGCCTGTGACCTGCTCCGATTCCAACGGCTGGATCTACGATCCTGAGGGCATCGATGTGGAGCTGCTGAAGGATGTTAAGGAAGTTCGCCGCGCTCGCCTGACCGAGTACGCAAAGGCCCGTCCCAGTGCCCAGTACCACGAGGGCAAGGGTGTTTGGAGCGTCAAGTGTGATGTGGCGCTGCCCTGCGCAACCCAGAATGAGCTGCTGTTAGAGGATGCCAAGATGCTGGTTGCGAACGGCTGTATGGCAGTAGCAGAGGGCGCAAATATGCCCACAAGCCTGGAAGCTACCAAGTATCTGCAGGACAGCGGTCTGCTGTTCTGCCCCGGTAAGGCAGCAAACGCCGGCGGCGTTGCAACCTCGGGCCTCGAAATGAGCCAGAACTCCGGCCGCAGAAGCTGGACCTTCGAAGAAGTGGACAATATGCTCCAGGGCATTATGGTAAACATCTTCCACAATGTGGACGAGGCTGCCAAGACCTGCGGTGTTCCCGGCAACTATGTGACCGGTGCAAACGTAGCAGGCTTCCTGAAGGTCGCCGATGCTATGCTGGCACAAGGCGTGATTTAATCGAAAAGAAGAAGGAGGTGTCTCAAATCGAGATACCTCCTTTATTTTTGCCGAATTTCAGTTTGACGATTAAACCAATCGTAGGGCGGGGGTTCACTCCCGCCGCCAAAACCGAACATTTACAACGGCGGGAGCAAGCCCCCGCCCTACAGTGTACCTGGCCAATAAATAGAAATTTATTATTTGGGAATGCCGTTTTTGCGGTCGTAGAGGATCAGCAGGCTGCCGGCTTTGACGGAGATCTCTGCTGCCTGACCGGTAAAGCGGTTACTGACGCCTAAAGGGAAACCGGCGGTCAGAGTGGCGTTCTCAAGAGGATAGTGAAGACCTTGGATCGTCACGCCCCTGGCATCTGCGCCCATACAGAATACAGAAACATACCCTGTAGCCTCTGGGGGAAAATGCAGCGTGCCGTTTTTTAGCACGGTGGCCAGATAGGTTGTGCCGACCAGCCAGCCCGCTGCACCGTGGTCTGCTAAAAACTGCAAGGTTTGAAAGTTGGCGACAGTATGGTCCAGTCTTGGACCGTCCAGACTGCCGTAAAGCAAAAAACGGGCATAGCCCTTTTTCAGACCGTGGCGGACTGCCAGCATAGAATCTGTATCATCTTTCTCTACCGGGAAGATCTTAGCATCCTCCGGAACATAGCCAAGAGAGTCAAAATCTCCCAGAATGCCATCCGGTGTCAGACCCAGCTGCTTCAGATGGGCAAAGCCGCCGTCTGCGGCGATCAGCAGATCCGCCGGACCGATTGGCTCTATAAGACCGGTAAATTCCCCGGCATTTACGATCACACAAGTTCTCATCCCATCACAACCTTTCTTTTGCCATTTTAACATATTGGAATAAAAAATACAACGATGCAAAATCTCTGGTTGAAAATAGGGAAAATAATGGTACAATAGGATAGGAAAAGAGGAATGAATGATGCTTAACAAATTGGCAGCGGTGGCAAACCGCTTTGAAGAACTATGCGCCCGGTCGGAGCAACCGGATTTTTATAGTGACCCCAAAAAGGCAGCGGCTATTTTGCGGGAGCGCAATGACCTTGAGCCCATTATTGAAGCCTATCACGCCTACCGGAATGCGGAGCGGGATATGAATGACGCAGAGGAGCTGATGGCAGACCCTGAGATGAAGGAGCTGTGTCAGGAAACTTACCAGGCGGCAAAGCAGGCAAAGGAAGAACTATATCAGCAGCTGCAGATCTTGCTGCTGCCCAAAGATCCCAACGATGAGAAAAGCGTCATTATGGAGATCCGGGGCGGCGTTGGCGGCGAGGAAAGCGCCCTGTTTGCCCACAGTTTGTTTCGGATGTATTCCATGTATGCGGCGAAAATGGGCTGGACCATTGAGCTGATGAATTATAACGACACAGAGCTGGGCGGCGTGAAGGAAGCGGACTTTGTGATTAACGGTCGGGGTGCTTATTCCCGGCTGAAGTACGAGTCCGGCGTTCACCGGGTACAGCGAGTGCCGGAGACGGAATCCGGCGGCCGTGTCCACACCTCCACAGCCACGGTGGCGGTACTGCCGGAGATGGAGGAAGTGGATGTGCAGATCAATCCTGCGGACATTGAAATGCAGGTGTATCGGGCATCGGGAGCAGGCGGTCAGCACGTGAATAAGACAAGCTCGGCAGTGCGTCTGATCCACAAGCCCAGCGGCATCGTGGTTGCTTGTCAGGAGGAGCGCAGTCAGGTGCAGAACCGGGAAAAGTGTATGCGGATGCTGGCATCCAAGTTTTATGAAATTGAGCAGGAGCGGATCACATCGGAAAATGACGGTATGCGCCGCAGTCAGGTGGGTACCGGTATGCGCAACGAGCGAATCCGCACCTATAATTTCCCCCAGGGTCGGGTAACCGATCACCGAATCGGACTGACCCTGTATAAGATCGATCAGATTATGGACGGCGGTATCGACGAGATCATTGATGCCCTTGCCACTGCCGACCAAGCAGAGAAGCTGAAGAACGCGCAATAAAATTGTTAAAATTCTACCGATGGAGTCTGTAGGGGCGGCAATCTGCCGCCCACGGGCGGATCATATCCGCCCCTACACGCTCTGTAAGAGAGGACTCAATAATTCTATGGAATTTATCACACATTCTCCTGAGGAAACGGAGAGGGTTGGACAGGCATTGGGGAAGGTCTTAACGCCCGGAACGGTACTGGCATATACAGGTGATCTGGGGGCAGGGAAGACTGCCTTCACCAGAGGTCTTGCCAAAGGTCTAGGTGCGACGGAACAGGTCACCAGCCCCACCTATACCATTGTTAATGAATATCTGTCCGGGCGGATGCCTCTGTTTCATTTTGATATGTACCGCCTGCGTTCTGCCGATGACCTGTGGGACATTGGCTGGGAGGACTATCTGGAACGGGGTGGAGTGTGCGCTGTGGAATGGAGCGAAAATGTAGCCGATGCAATGGAAGATGCTATCCGGATCTGCATTGAAAAAATCGGAGAGGAGTCTCGCCGTATTATCATCGAGGGAGGGGAAGCACTTGCTGATATTAGCCTTTGAAACTTCTGCCAAAGCAGCATCTGTTGCGCTTTTAGAGGGTGAAAAGCTGCTGGGGGAGAGCTATCAGAATACAGGTCTGACCCACAGCCAGACCCTACTGTCTATGGCAGAGGACTTGATCAAAAACTGCGGTTACACACCCAATCAAATTCAGGCTGTGGCGGTGGCGGCAGGACCGGGCAGCTTTACCGGCGTGCGCATTGGCGTTGCGGCGGCAAAGGGCTTTGCCTGGGGCGCAGAATTGCCTTGCTGCGGCGTTTCCACACTGGAGGCGATGGCGCTGAATTTGGGTGTACATAAGGGCTTCGTTCTGCCGGTTATGGATGCCCGGAGAAATCAGGTCTATACAGCTTTGTTTCACGCAGAGAACGGAAAGCTGACCCGTAAGACTGAGGATCGGGCGATTTCCCTGGAAGAACTGAAGGAAGAAATAAAAAAACTGTCAGAAACTGTTTTTTTAGTTGGAGATGGCAGCATTTTGTGCTATAATACCCTCAAAGAGGAAGTGCCGAACCTTGTTTGCCCACCGGAGCACCGCCTTCACCAGCGGGCAGCGGGGGTCGGACTGGCGGCTGCCAGAATGATCGCAGCAGGAGATACCTGCGATGCAGGTGCACTCAGTCCCAACTATCTGCGCCTGTCCCAAGCAGAGCGGGAACGGCTGGAAAAGCAGAATAATATGTAATTTCGGCGGGAGCGTCCCGCAAAAGAGATAAAGGAGAAAAGCAGTTATGAGCAAGGTATTCGTATTGGAGCATCCGCTAATCCAGCATAAGCTGGCAATTTTACGCAATCAGCGCACCAGCGTTAAAGAATTCCGGGAACTGGTCAGCGAGATCGCAGGCCTGATGTGCTATGAGGCGACCCGCAACCTGCCCACCCGAGAAGTGGAAGTCCAGACCCCTGTGTCAATGGCAAAGTGCCGGATGCTGGCAGGCAAGAAGCTGGCGATCATTCCTATCCTCCGTGCCGGTCTGGGTATGGTGGACTCTATGGTGGATATGATCCCCTCTGCAAAGATCGGCCATATCGGTCTGTACCGGGATCCGGAGACCCATATGCCTGTGGAGTACTACTGCAAGCTGCCGGACGATATCGGCAACCGCCGTGTCTTTGTGGTAGACCCTATGCTGGCTACCGGCGGCAGTGCTGTTGCAGCCATCGATTTTCTGAAGAACCACGGCTGCAAGCACATTGTTATGATGAACATTATCGGCTGCCCCGAGGGCGTTGCAGCAGTGCAGAAGGCACACCCGGATGTGGACATCTATCTTGCCGCAATGGACGAAAAGCTCAACGAGCACGCCTACATCGTTCCCGGTCTGGGCGATGCCGGCGACCGTATTTTCGGCACAAAGTAATATGTCTTATAAAATTATGCAGGCTGCACCAAAGGGCGTAGCCTGCATAATTTATAGAGAATATTAACAATTCTATTTAATTTACAGTTGACAATTTTGTTGTTATAGCATAAAATAAAAGTGAAGCAATCGTGTTGAATATCATACATATGAAGTTTACTATGTTGAATAAAGGAGGGTGTGTTATGAAAAAGCGAAATGTTTTCACAAAAATACTGTCCTTATAGAGATGTAGAATAAAAACTCTTTCAGTTAGGACATATGCTGAAATGTAATAGCATATGTCATTCCACCTGTCTAAGAAGTTGAATTATGGTAGAATGTTAGCTTGATGGAAGGAGTTTAATTATGAAAAGAATTATTAGTTTAATATTATCCTTATCTCTGGTTTTTACCCCTTTAATTTGCGTTAACGCTGAATCATCTCAAAAACAGATAAGCACTGCAGAAGACCGGGTCGAAGTAATTAGCATTAGTGACAATCATGAATTAGTACATTTTGACAACATCACAATCGAGGATCTTGCCACGGAGAAATATAGAAAAATAATTACAGAATGTGGCACCGATGTATCTGTATACTATGAAGATTATGCGACTGGTGTGGCGACATTATCTTTGAATGGATCAATAATTGAAACATATAATATGGTTGCGTTAAGAAATAATTACACCATATGGAATATGCCATATGAAGACCAGTTGCTGCTTGAAAAAAGTTTGATTGACCAGATTGACGCAAAACATATCAGCCTCCCGAGCGAATTGAAAGAAGATTATACAGTGACATATTCGAACAATGGAAGCATTGTGATTAATCCTGCGCCAAATGAAAAGACTAATTCAACTCGAGCGGCAAACACGGTCGTGAGACCTGCAGGTTCAGTAACTGATACATATCCGGTATATTATTATAAGGAAGTGAATTCTAAATCCCAGTATTCCTCATATTGTGAGCGGTACTTAGATATGGCAATTAAAGACAGTATGTATAGTTATACTCAAATAAGCAAAAAAACCTATGTATATGCTGCGCAAACAGTTGTCGCTATCATAGCGGGGGCACTAAAAATTGCTTCGAGTTCACTTATAAATTCTTTATTGGGATTAACAACCGTAGTAAATGGGATTTTGAAGTTATCTACAGATATAGAATACTACTTCTCTGAGTCGTATAGATTCTATGCATTAAGACAGGCATATGTATATGATTATACATATAATTATCGTGATGTAAGTGTAACAACGGAACACGGCACTGGTGAGATTTCATTAACTTGGAACTTAAATAACAATAACGAGCATATCGATCCTTGTTATAGAATAACCGGCGTTGCCGATCCATTTACTGTTTCATATGCTACTCTATATGCTGAAGCTCTTGACATTTGGGAATTCAATATGTATGAATATGGTTACTGGAGTTGGGGTGATATATAAGATGAACTTACCCTCCCGGTGTATTTCCAAATTGTTTATCGGCTTAAGCCTGCTTGTCTTTTTGAGTGTATATGTGTATGTATCTTTTTTGCCTGGTGTATGGTACCAAAATACATTTCTGTATAAAAAAGATGATGGATCATTTGTTGGCTCCGACTTGCATAACGATTATAAGCTGCAAATACAATCCAAAGATCAGAATGGCATTAACTTTTCTTTTTCGGTAAATGAACAAGAAATATTGTATCGCCTTGAGCAAAAAATGGAAAAGCCATTTCTAAGGATATATAAAAACAACCAGTTAGCATTTGAAGGAAATGCGGTCTTTAATGGTGAACAGTATATGCTGGCGGATAGTGCCGGTGGTTTGATAGAAATCGGTAAAACCGGTGTGATTCTTCAAACGGATGAATCCCTACCAACTTGCTCCCAATTGTTTAATTGGTATATGCTTACAAAAAATGATGTCAGAGGTAATTTGATGCTACTGAGTATTACTATCGGCATCGTAGTTTTATTAATCATAAATTACTGGTTGCAGAAGTATATACTTGCTCGTCAAAAAGAAAGATTTGGCTTGAGAAAAGGAATAGATAAAGTTTTTAAAGCTGTAAAGGTGGGTCTTTGTAGCGTAATTGTAATTTTAATTCCCCTTAGCTTCATAATTCACTAAATTTTTATACTACGCAAACCAGATTCCAATAATCATAAAACTGCAGGCTGCACCAAAAGGCGCAGCCTGCAAAATGTTTAGGCCAAAAGAAAACGGTCAGAGAAAATCCTGTGCTGGCGACCGTTTTTTTGGTAAAAGTAATCAAAAGGGCGCGTTGCTTACAACGCGCCCTTTTGCTGTCTCCTCGGCAAATTCCTGTTTGACTGTAGGGACCGGCGTCCTCGACGGTCCTTCTAAAACAAATATACAATAGGACCGTCGAGGAC
>JAZQDL010000053.1:0-35932 GCA_045546835.1 Faecousia sp. | reverse complement strand
CAGATAGTCATAATACTGTACATCATCAATCAGAATACCAGCAACACCGCCAGCAGTAGCAGTAATTTCAACCCAGCCATCCTGATCTACAGTGCATTCGAAGTTCTTATCCAGAGTGCTGTCAGTGGACAGAGTCTCGTTCCAAGGCAGTGTGATAGCAACAGGGCCTTCAGGCTCTTCAGAAGCAGCTGTAAAAATAATGTTAGTGGTAACAGTACCAGCGATAGAACCATATGTGTCCCAATCCCAAGTGCTTACATTGATCACAATCTCATCGCCCTCGGAGACAGTGATGGTCTCGGGGTTAACAACGGGATTATCATCATGCCAGTGGTTATCACCGTAAACACCGGCAGTCAGATTGTTAACGCAATACATCCAGCCTGCATCAACAACAGACTCTTCATTTGTTTCTGCATCAACTACAGTCTTGGTAGCAGCAACAAAAACAGACACAGTGCCGTCGCCCTCGGCAATGTATTTATAGTAGTATGCATCTGCGCCAGCAGTGAACTCCATGGAATATGTATCAGCGGTAACAACCTTGGGGTTGTCCATGGTGCCTTCCTTGACCACATAGGTAACAGTATAGGTCTGAGCAGCCTCAGCCTTGTTGGTGATCATCAGAACGTAGTTCATCTGACCGCCAGGAACAGTAAAGGTTACGGACTCGGTAGTAGCTTCGCCGCCGTAAACCTTGCCGTCAGCAACAGTAACGACCTTAACGCCCAGACCGCTGATGACGACTTCCTGTCCGGAGTAACCCTGCAGCACATAGTACTCAGTCACACCAGACTCGATAGCATCGGTGGTGGGGTTGGGGTCCATAGGAGACAGAGGGTAAGTCAGGACCTTAGGATTGGTCTCGGAGCCTTCCAGGCCCACGAAGTTGGTCCAAACCTTAACATTCACAGTATTTTGGTTGTCGTCCATGATAACAAATCCAATTTCCTCGCCCTCAGTTACAGGAATTGTATCACCAACATCATAGACTTCATTGGGATAATCGTCAAATTCAATGGCGAACAGACAGTTATCAAAGTTTGCGCCTTCCTCAGCATCATCCGGAAGTGAAACATTGATAGACAATGTGCCGTCTTCGGGTGCTACCCATAAATACTGCATTCCATAATTGTTTTCTGCGCTCAGCTCTGCAATGGCTTCGTCAACAATTTCACCACCGAAACCAAACGTTGCATCTACATCTGCAGCAAAAGCGCTAAAGGGGATCATGCAAAGGACCATTGCAAGAACAATGATCAGAGATAATGCTCTCTTCATTCGTTTTTTCCTCCTGATTTATAATTTGGTCTTTCGACCTATAAAAACCCAAGATGTGCTATGAAGTTTCCGGCAAGTGCAGGATGAGGGCTCACCACCGCCTTTTTAGGGGTGGAGAGGAGGTACTAGCCGTGGGCGGCGGCAGCACACAGTTTCCCGCTATGCGGCGGGAGCAAGCCCCCGCCCTGCACTCCCCTTCCGTTCCAAAGAACATCGGGAGTTTTCCATATGTATTCAGGCGATTGCCTGAAGGGTGATGATTGCTTCGTTAGAACCATCGGGGAAGAAGAACACTTCTTCTTCAGTGGTGTAGCCATAGCCTTCCGGCATTTTCAGAACCTTAACTTCATAATCGGCTTCTGCCATATTATAATAGTAGGCAATGCCGTCTTCACCGGTCTGCATAGGTGTGCAGCTACCGTCGGGCAGGCAGATCTGAACAAAGACGCCGGCGATGGGGTTGCCGCCCTCGTCAACAACCTTGACGGTGTGGGAGGGTTCGGCTGCCTCGGTTGCTTCCGTGGTCACCACAGGAAGGGTAGTTGCCGCGCTGGCGGTTGTTTCCGTATTATCTGAATTGCCGCCGCAGGCACACAGGCACAAGCTCAGGCACAGAGCCAGCAAAAATGCGATATAGCGCTTGGTGTTCATAGGGGGTCGTCTCCTTTCGGGATGCAAACTTACGGCCCATAAAGAGGGTATAGTTATAGTGCTATCAATGGTTACTATCATTCTAGCACTACTTTTCTAAATTTGCAAGTATTATTTTGGAAAAAGTTTGGATTTTTTTCACGAATTTCTAAAATTGGGTATTGCGGGTGTTGGGGATTTTTAGCAATAAGTGACAACATTCGAAAAAGTGTACCATTTAGCGGTTATTTAGAAATTTTGATTGGCTTTTTCAGCAGTAGGGGCGGCAATCTGCCGCACGTTGGAAGGAGATCGATATGGGGATGGTTTTTAGGGACGATGTGGGCATCGTCCCCTACGGCGTGTTCGATAGATGGATGTAGGGGCGGCAATCTGCCGCCCGTTGGTAGGTGATCGGTATGGGGGATGTTTTAGCGGACACCCCGGGAGGGGTGTCCCTACAGACAAGATCGATGGAAATTTGTAGGGGCGGCAACCTGCCGCCTGCTGGTAGGCGATCGGTATGGGAAAGGTTTTTGGGACGATGTGCCTCAATCGACCCCTGCGGTGGAGACGCAGATTGCCACGGGCACAAATGTGCCCTCGCAATGACGTGAGGAAATACATATGTAATAAATATAGGGAGCGGTCTATTTTAGACTGCTCCCTACATTATAATATATATTTATTTCACATAGTCCATACAGATCCAGCCGGAGGCGATCCGTCCCCAGGCTGTGCCGTCAACCGATTTGGTCTCCAGAATTTCGACCTTGCTGCCATTATAGAGGTAACCGACGATCTTATTGCCTGTACCGGCTCCGCTGCGGACACACAAGCAATCTGCAGTAACTGTTTTTGCAGATGTACTTGCAGAATTGTTACTGCTGCCGCTCAGCACTACATAGTCCATACTGATCCAACCGTTTGCGATCTTGCCCCAAAGGGTAGCGCCCACTGTTTTGGTTTCTGTGATCTGGACTGTATTGCCGTTATACAGGTAGCCACACACCGCATAAGATGTGCCCGGGCCGCTGCGGATACGCAGGTTGCCGCTGACCTTAACTGTTCCCGTCTGGATCGTTGTGCTCGGCTGGCTGGGGGTCGTGCTGCCGTCCAGCTTCACATAGTCCATACTGATCCAGCCATCGGAGATCTTGCCCCAAGTGGTACTGCCCTCAGTCTTGGTTTCGGTGATCTGGACATTTGTACCTTTATAAATGTATCTGACAACAGAATGACCTACACCAGGACCGCTGCGAACACGCAGTCCGCCGACAGCGGTGATCGTACCGGTTGTAACATTTGGGGAGGGATTGCTGGGTGCAGATGGCGTTGTGGGCGTATTTGTATTGGCAGAGTCCAGCACTACATACTTCATACTGATCCAGCCATCGGAGATCTTACCCCAGGTCATAGAACCAACTATTTTCTGCTCCAGAATCTGGACCTTGCTTCCGTTTGCTGCGGTACGCACCACCTGATAGCCGGTTCCCGGACCGGTGCGGACGCACAATCCGCCGTTTGCTTTGACTGTACCGGATACCGCTGCAGGTGCTGCCGGCTTCTGCGGCTCGGTTGGCTGCGGCGGTGTTGTGGGTTCGGTCCCCTCCGGCTTGTTTACGGAATCCTTAACGGAGTCGTAATTGGTGTACTTCAGGCAGATCCAGCCGCCGTCGTACTTACCCCACGTATAGCCGCTTCCGGTGGCTACCGCTGTAATGGCAAACTGTTTTCCGGTGTTAGCAGTACCAACGATGGTGTAATTTGTACCAGGTCCTTTCCGGAGGTTGACATTATTCTCGGTAACTGTAACAGTAACACTGACAGTCTGCTCGTTGCTTTCCGGTGCCTTACCGCCCTCGTCCTTCCACTGGGCGTAGAGGGTCTTACCCTTTGTGCTTGCATCCAGAACGGTCACCTGTGTGCCGCCCTTTGCCTGGGTAAACCAGCCTGCGAAGGTATAGCCGGAGAGGCTGGGTGTGGGGAACGGAGCTGCGGTCAGATTGGCATCATAGCCCTGACTCTTGGGGCTGACAGAGCCGCCATTAGCATCATAGAGTACATAGCAGTAATTCTCCGGAGGCATCCGGGAGTACTGATTGTTTAAGTACATATTTGCCTCAGACAGTCGCCGTCTGAGCAAGAAGTCCTGAACCTGACCGCCGGCAATGCACCAAAGGGCAAAGGCGCGGATCATATCGTTTCCGGTTGCACCATTCACAACCGCTTTATAAAGTGTGCCGCTTGTATCGAAGCACCAGCCTGTTCCGCAGTTATAAGAGAACATAACCAAAGCATCAAACTGGTTCTGCGCCAATGTCAATCCGTTTCTGTCCATATAGGCGACGATGTCCTTATAAACGTAAAACAGGTGGTTGCGCAGCAGGGTTTCTGCCTCAGCTTCCGTAATGCCATCGGCTTTGTATTTTTCCAGCATATCATCAGGACATTTAGTACCGTAGCCAACAGTCCACTGAGAATAATCCCAATAGGGTCTTTCGCTGAAGCCCTCTTCCTGTTTCAGAATTGCAATACACGCATCGCTGGCTTTATGTCCGTTATAGCCTGTATCTACTACCGGCGGTGTCGTCTCTTCCGGTGCTGTGGTTTCCGCAGGGACTGTGGTTTCCGTAGTTGTTGTTTCCTGTATTACAGCAGTCTCCCCTTCTGCAGCTGCAGAAGGAATACCTACTGGCAGGATGCTGATCACCATAACCGCAGACAGCAGAAAACCGATAAGTCTCTTCGCCATATGTGCGTACTCCTTTCAAGTCAAATCATAGTCATTATAACAGAGTATTTCCCCCATTGCAACCCTTTTCCAGAAAAAATTACAGGTTTGTTACCATTTTAGTCAACCAATATTTTCCATATTTGTCGGATTTTTAGGAATACAGCGGCAATTTTAAAACTTTTGCGTCCGAGAAGTTGACATAATGCATTCCCTGCCATTGACAATTGCTTTTTTATGGCTGTTATGATAGAATGTCTGCAGAACGGAAGGAGGTGCGGCTATGGAGAATCATAAGGTACTGATCGCTATGAGCGGTGGCGTGGACAGCTCGGTTGCTGCCCATTTAATACACCGCACCGGTTTTGAATGTGTTGGTGCTACAATGCAGCTATTCGAGAAAGCTCCGGACGATGCAGAGGATGCCCGCGCAGTTGCAAACAAATTGGGTCTCCCCTTTTATGTTTTTAATATGCAGAAAGCTTTTCAGAAAAAGGTTATGGACAAGTTCGTACATTGCTACGAATGCGGGCTGACCCCCAACCCCTGTGTGGACTGCAACCGATACCTGAAGTTTCAGGAGCTTCAGGAGCAAGCAAAGCGCCTTGGTTGTGACTGCATAGCCACCGGACATTATGCTTCTGTCCATTTTGACAGCAAAAGCGGGCGATACCTATTATATAAAGCAGCAGACAAGAGTAAGGACCAGAGCTATTTCCTTTATGCTCTGAGCCAGGAGCAGCTGTCTCAGACTCTCTTCCCTCTTGGGGATCTGACAAAGGAGCAAGTGCGGGAAATCGCAGAAGCAGAAGGCTTTGTAAACGCCCGCAAGAAAGACAGTCAGGATATCTGCTTTGTGCCGGACGGTGATTATTTCTCATTTCTGAAGGCTTACACCGGAAAGGAATTTCCAGGCGGTGATTTTCTGGATCTTGAGGGCAATGTGGTAGGAAGACACAACGGTGCAGTGGCATACACCAGAGGTCAGCGAAAAGGTCTTGGCCTGGCAATGGGTGCACCTGTGTATGTTTGCAGCAAGGATATGCAGAAGAATACTGTCACTGTGGGCAGCAACGAAGCACTTTTCAACAGAGAGCTTCGGGCAAATGACTGGAATTTCTTCCCCTTTGACACATTAACTGAACCAATACGGGTTTTGGCAAAGGCACGATCCCGGATGACAGAACAACCGGCTACGGTTTATCCGGAGGATCACGGTACTGTCCGGGTGGTATTCGACGAGCCGCAGCGTGCCATCACTACCGGTCAAGCGGTTGTTTTATACGACGGAGATCAGGTCATCGGCGGCGGAACGATTACAGAGGTATTATAAAAGTGTGCGTTGCAAACTTTTCTGCAACGCACACTTTATATTATTTAATTGTAAAACCAGGAAAATATTCTTCCACGAAGTCTACCCTATCTACCTGAAAGGTTTTTCCGTTCAGGTAATCAAGGCAACCGGCATCGGTAGTAAACCGGAAGGTCAGCTTATAGGAATATAGCGCCTGATAATTCCGGTCAGATTTTTTATTCAGCTTGCCGTACTTGCCGTCTCCGAGCAGCGGGTGTCCTGCGTGGGCAAACTGGGCGCGGATCTGGTGGGTCCTGCCGGTGATCAGGTCACATTCCACAAGAGACAAGCCATTTTTTGAGGAAAGGGTCACATAGTTGGTCTGACAGGTTTTTGCGCCCGGCTGGGGCTTGTCCGTGACGAAAACTCTGTTCTTTTTCGCGTCTTTGAACAGGTAGCCTTTCAGACTTCCGGACGGGGGCTTTGGCATACCCTCCACAATGGCAAGGTAACGCTTTTCCAGTTCCCTGTCTTTGATCTTTTGATTGAGAATTCTGAGAGCTTCCGCATTTTTTGCAGCGATCACAATGCCGCCGGTATTCCGGTCGATCCGGTTGCACAGAGCCGGTGCAAAGGAATTCTCCCCTCTGGGACTCCACTGGCGTTTTTGGTAGAGATACGCCTGGATATGGTCGATCAGTGTTCTTCCGTACTCTGCTCCGTCGTGGGGATGGACTGCCATACCCGGGCGCTTATCTGCCAGCAGAATATTGTCATCTTCATATACTATATTTAATTTTGGGGTCGCCACGGTCAGGTAGGCATTATCCTCCCGGGGTGCTTCAAAAAACTCATCGTTGATATAAAGCTGGAGCACATCCCCCGCCTGCAGGCGGGTGTCCCGCTCTGCCCTTCCCCCGTTTAGCTTGATCCGCTTGATGCGGATATATTTTTGGGCAAGGGATGCAGGCAGAAGGGGCACGGCTTTGCTTAAAAAACGGTCAAGCCGCTGACCTGCATCATTTGCACCTACGGTAAATTCCTTCATAGCTTCTGCTGCTCAACCTTCTGCTGGTAATGGCGGTCGATCTGCTCTGTAAATTCCTGGGCAGGATTATAGCCCATTTTACGCTGGCGGTTGTTCATAGCCGCAACCTCCAGGATCACCGCAAGATTTCGTCCGGGGGTAATGGGGATGGTATACATAGGCACTTTTACACCAAGGATCTCTGTATACTGTTCCTCCAGACCGATCCGATCATAGACCTTCTGGGTATTCCAGGGAACAATATTGACCACAAGATCAATCTCATTTTCTGTACGGATAGAACCCATGCCGAACAGCTTAGCCACATTTACGATGCCAATGCCTCGCAGCTCCACATAATTGCGGACCAGTTCCGGGGCTGTTCCAATCAGAGAATTTCCGGAAATTTTACGGATCTCCACTGCATCGTCCGCAATCAGACGGTGACCGCGCTTGAGAAGCTCAACCGCAGCTTCACTTTTACCCATACCACTCTCGCCGATGATCAGTAGACCCTCGCCGTAGACTTCCATCAGTACGCCGTGCTGGGTGATCCGGGGTGCAAGCGCGGCTTTCAGATAAGTGATGATCGCAGAAACTACAGAAGATGTTGCATCCTGGCTTTTCAGTAGGGTAACATCGTGTTTTTTCGCCATTTCCACACACTGGGGATCAGGATTTCTGTTTCGGGAGATCAGCAAAGCGGGAATTTTATAGGACAGCAAGCGATCAAAGGTGATCGCCCGCTCAGCAGGTGTCAATTTCTGCAGGTAACTGCTTTCCACATTACCCATCACCTGAAGACGCATCGGTTCAAAGTGATCAAAATAGCCTGCCAGCTGCAGACCGGGACGGCCCACATCCTCAACGGTGATCTGAATAGATTCAAAATCCGTTGACGCATATACCACTTCCAGGTTAAATTCCTTTACAAGGGTCGTCAGCGGAACACTGTACATATCAAACATATACCCACCTCTTTCTTAGGTTCATTATAGCTATGTACGGAGCGAATATCAATAAATTTTTGAAAAAAGAAAAAAATTTAGAAAAAACACTTGCATTTTGGATAAAACTCTGCTATCATATCTAAGCGCCTGTTTTGGGGCGTGATTTTAGTGAGCCATCATAGCGGATAGGAGGTGCAGTGAATGGCAAAGTGTGATTATTGCGGTAAGGGCGTTACCTTTGGTATTAAGGTCTCCCACTCCCACAGACGTTCCAACCGGACTTGGAAGCCCAATGTAAAGCGGGTCAAGGCCATTGTGAACGGTACTCCGTGCCATGTGTACGCTTGTACCAGATGCCTCCGTTCCAACAAGGTTGAGCGGGCTGTCTAATTAACGGCATCTATAAACGCCACCGTTTTTCGGTGGCGTTTTTTGTTTATTGGTAAAGTTAAGTTCATTAAATTTCTGTTTATCGAACACCCATTGTAGGGGAGGGGCATTGCCCCTCCCCTACATTAACTGTGCGTCAAACTGAAATTTGACGCTGCTGAAAAAAGGAGCTGTTTCACTTCATGTTGTGAGACAGCTCCTTTATTATTTGCTTTTTTTGAATAAATTTGTCTTCCGCTCTTCGCCTTTGATAAGCCGGGCAATATTTCCACGGTGCATGAAGACAGTCAGTGCTCCCATAAAAATACCGCACAGCATCACTGTCAGGTTATCGCTGTGAAGTACTGCAAATGATACCGCAAATGCAGTTGCTGCCAGCACCGAACCCAAGGACACATACTGGGTCAGAAAATACGCTGCCGCAAAAACAGCCAGGATGATCAGTGCGACGCGCCAATCCACGACTACAGCGATGAACAAACCGCTGAGAATACCTTTTCCGCCCCGGAAGCCCAGAAGCGCAGGAAAAATATGGCCAAGCATTACAGCTAAGCCACCAATGGCTGCGCCGGTAGTAAAATCAAGGTATAGCTGCAGCAGCAGACCGCCGGCTACACAAGCCAGCACCGCCTTACCTGCATCGATCAGAATTACAGAGGCAGATTTTCCTGCACCGTAATTACGAATAAAGTTGGTCAGACCTGCATTACCGCTGCCGAGGCTGCGCACATCGTCGTGCATCAGCGCAGACATACAGACAGCCCCGTTTAGATTGCCCAGCATATAGCCAACCAGTATGGCTATTGCAATGGAGTACCACATACTTACTCCTCCTTGTCACCCTTTTGACGAATGGTTATACGGATCGGTGTACCTTGCAGTCCAAACACCTCACGGATCTGATTTTCCAGATACCGCTGATAGGAGAAATGGAACAATCTTGCATCGTTGCAGAAAATAACGAAGTGGGGTGGCTTCGTGCCTGCCTGGGTCATATAGTAGATCTTCAGGCGGCGCCCCTTATCCGTAGGAGGCTGGACACGGGCTGTTGCATCTGCCAGAACACTGTTCAGTGCACCGGTGGTGATCCGGCTGGTATTCTGCTTGTGGACCTCCTGAATCACCTGAAACAGCTTGTCCACACGGGAACCGGTCAGTGCAGACAGGAATACAACAGGGGCATAGAGCATATAGCTGATGCCGTTACGCACATCTGCTTCCTTATCACGCATGGTGTTGGTTTCCTTATTTTCCACTGCGTCCCACTTGTTAACCACGATAATAGCAGCTTTGCCAGCCTCGTGGACAAGACCTGCGATCTTGGTATCCTGTTCAGTGACACCTTCGTTGGCATCGATCAGGATCAGGCACACATCGGAGCGCTCGATGGCATTAATGGTACGCATATTGGAGTACTTTTCAATAATATCGTCCACCTTGCTTTTACGGCGCATACCGGCAGTGTCGATAAAGCAGTACTTACCTGTCTCGTTTTCAAATTCAGAGTCAATAGCATCCCGAGTCGTGCCTGCCACATTGGAAACGATGACCCGCTCCTCCCCTAAGATCCGGTTCAGAAGGCTGGATTTACCCACATTAGGCTTACCAACGATGGCAACCTTGATCACATCGCTTTCCTCTTCCTCTTCGCTCTCATCCGGGAACTGCTCTAAGCACCAGTCCAGCAGATCGCCGGTTCCATGACCGTGGACAGCGGAAACCTCGAACAAATCGCCAATTCCCAGACCATAGAACTCGTATACATCCGGATTTACATAGCCAATCGAGTCGCACTTATTTACCGCCAGTGCCACAGGTTTTCCGGACTTGCGCAGCATTGTCGCCACATCCTCGTCCGCAGCTGTCACACCGGAGCGCACATCCACCACCATAACGATGCAGTCTGCCAGCTCAATGCCGATCTCCGCCTGACGGCGCATAAACTTCAGCATATCGTTTTCTGTGCCCGGCTCGATACCGCCGGTATCTACCAGAGAAAAGCTCCGGTTACACCACTCGCAGTCGCCGTAGATCCGATCCCGGGTAACGCCGGGGGTGTCTTCCACAATAGATGTACGGTGACCGGTCAATTTATTAAAGAGCATAGACTTGCCCACATTGGGCCGTCCAACGATCGCAACCAAAGGCTTTGCCATTGGGATCACTCCTTTCCTTCAAAACATTTATATTATTACACAAAAGAATTACCAAATCAATAAAAAAATATAATTTCAAGATCAACATAGGGTCGCATTGCGGAAAAAGATCCGCTGCTGCTCCCCGCTTTCATCATGTGCGGACAGCGCGAGATTTTTTCGCAAGGCGAGTGTTGAAGACCGAAGACATACTTTGTGTATTTCAAGGTCTTCATAAGGTCGCATTGCGGAAAAAGATCCGCTGCTCCGAAAAAAGGAAAAAGGGGAAGGCGCGATGCCTTCCCCTGGTTTTTCCTGCCTTAGTCAGCCTTGGCAGCCAGAACCTGACGGCCATTGTAGTTGCCGCAAGCCTTGCATGCTCTGTGAGGCATGACAGGCTCACCACACTTGGAGCAAACCGCTACGCTGGGAGCAGACAGCTTCCAGTTGGAACCGCGGCGCTTATCGCGGCGGGCCTTGGACACTTTACACTTGGGTACAGCCATGGATGACACCTCCTTGGTCAAACTGCTTTTACAGCATTTCTTTTACTTACTTATCGAGAAGCTGCCGTAAAGCAGCAAAGCGGGGATCGATCTCTTTCTGGCAAATGCAAGGCTCAACATTTAAGTTTCTGCCGCAACCGCCGCAGACACCTTTACAGTCTGGCTTGCATAGCAGCTTGGAGTCCATATTCAGCACGAACACCGTCCGTACGATATCCTCCAAATCCGCGCACTGCCCTTCCAGAGGGAACACCCATTCATCTTCGTTTTCTTCGTTGGAAAGCTCTTCCACCAGCACCACATCAATGGGAAATTCCACATTGCGGGTAAAATCGGAAGCGCACCGGTCGCAAATGCCGTGAAGGCAAGTGGTGATCGACCCGGTCATTACCAGCACGCCGGCGGTGTTACGCACCGTGCCGCTTGCCAGCACCGGTTCGGAAACCGGATAGCTTGTTCCATACAAAAGATCGCTCAGATCCACACTGACGGAAAAGTCGATACTCTCGCCGGGACGGTCAATGATCTTAGACAGTCCAAGTTGCATAGTATCCCCCTCCTCGCAGTCGTGCTTAGCTATTATATAGGCATTTGCCCAATTTGTCAAACATTATTTTTCATATTTTCCTGTTTTGTCAGGTAAAAAATCAGTTTTCCTTCCCATCCAGCAAAAACTGTCGAAAAGCGGTGGGTAATGCAGCCTGTGCACTGATCTGCCCTGGGGCAAGCCATGCAAACGGACCGGAAGGCTCCGAGACCTCCACATATACACCACTCATATTCCACACAATATGGGTAAATATATGTTTTTTCTCCACCGTCTTTATAATATTGCGCGGTTTAAGACCCATTTCCTCCACTTTGCCCAAGCACGCAGCAATATCCAGCTTCCCCAAAATATTGGGGAACTCCCAAAGATCCGCAAGAAGTCCCTGCGCTCCCCTCTTTTGCAGGGCATATGCGCCGTCGCAAGTGAGGATAAACACAGTCCTGTCCTCCTGTTTGCGGGTCTTTTTCGGCAGCTTCACCGGCAAATCATCCGCAGTGCCCGCCCGAAAGCCAAGGCAAAAGTCCCTGCACGGGCAAATGCCGCAATCAGGCTTTCGGTTCGGTCCGCAGATCGTTGCGCCCAGCTCCATCAGCGCCTGGGTAAAATCTCCTGCCTGTTTTGGATATATAGATCTCAATTTATCCTGTATCTGTTTTTTGTAGGACGGATCGTCAATGGGCGTCTCATCGTCAGTCAAGCGTGCCACAAGGCGCAGAACATTTCCGTCCACTGCCGGCTCAGGCTGATTAAAAGCTATTGAGCAAATCGCTCCGGCGGTATACGGGCCAATACCAGGAAGCGCTAAGACCTGCTTATGATCCTCCGGGAAAACGCCGCCATACTGATTGACGATCACCTTCGCCGCTTTTTTCAGGTTGCGCACCCGGCTATAGTAGCCAAGTCCCTCCCACAGCTTATGAAGCACCTCATCATCTGCCTGTGCCAGAGCTTCAACGGTCGGAATGGCTTCTAAGAAACGAGCGTAATAGCCCTTCACCGCTTCTACACGGGTCTGCTGGAGCATAATCTCAGACAGCCAGATGTGGTACGGATCCCGATCCTCTCGCCAAGGCAATGGGCGCTTGTTTTGTTCATACCAAGGGAGCAGTGCTCCCGGCAGCTTTGCAAATATATCTGGCACTACACTCCCTCCTATCTTTTCATATTTTACTACAACACAAAACCCTTGTCAATTTCACTTGACTATGGTATAAAATAGAAAAAGTTCAAAGAGAGAAGGCTTCATAAATGACACTACTTCAAAACATTCTGCGCCTGATGGATTCTTCTATGAAGACCCCCGGCTTGTTTGGTTGGTTTCATCTGCTTTGGTTAGGAATTACTGCCGCTGCCACAGTTATTCTGTGCCGTTACGGAAAAGGCAAAGAACGGTCTGTCGTACTGTGGACCTCCCTTCTGGTAATTATTCTGGATATCTATAAGCAGATCAACTATTCCTTCTCTTACGAAAACGGTATCACCTTTGATTATCAGTGGTATGCCTTCCCTTTCCAGTTCTGCTCCACCCCGATGTATGTGGGTCTTTTGGCGGCACTGTCCCGGGGAAAGCTACACAATGCATTGAGTAGCTACCTTTCTAGTTTTGCACTGTTTGCTGGTGTTTGTGTTATGATATACCCCGGTGATGTATTTATCAGCACCATTGGAATCAACATTCAAACAATGATCTGCCACGGTTCTATGGTAGTCATCGGCGGATACCTGCTGGCAACCAGCTATGTAAAGCTGGAACACAAAACAGTGCTGAAGGCTTTGCCGGTATTTGCTGTGTGCGTTCTTCTGGCAGTGGGGATGAACGAAATCGCCCACCGCACCGGGCTGCAGGAAACCTTTAATATGTTCTTTGTCAGTCCCTATTGGGATTGTACACTCCCCCTATACAGCCTAATCCACAACACCGTCCCCTTCCCTTTAAACCTTATTATCTACATTGTAGGCTTCACCCTTGCCTCCTGGATCATCCTGCTGATTGGTATGGCAGTCCACAAGCTGGCAAAAGGCAAAAAGGACAGACAGACAGCCTTTATTTCATCGTAAAATACTTATTTTCTTATTTTTTGAAAAAAACTCTTGCATTTTAGATTTCGTTGTGCTATTATATGCAGGCGCATTGATCGATGCGCTTATGCGCTGGTAGCTCAGTTGGATAGAGTGACTGACTACGAATCAGTAGGTCGGGGGTTCGAGTCCCTTCCAGCGTACCAAAAAGAGGAGATGGCAAAAGCCATCTCCTCTTTTTGGTACGTTGGAAACAAAGGGACTCGAATAATTTAAATTGCAACAGTCCGGTGGACTGTTCCTGACACCAGTGCAAACACTGGTGGCTACCTTACAATTGCAAAGCAATTGCACGAGTCCCTCCAGCGTACGCCGCCTACGGCGGCAATCCCTCAGTCAGCCAGCTCGGCTGACAGCTCCCTTTACACAAGGGAGCCTTTGTGGAGTGCAAAAATTATTGGTATTTAGTCACTATTTAATTAAATCCTATAAGAATACACCTGCCCAAAATATTGAAATTTTCTTGCAATATGCTATAATAACACTCAATGCGAACACGACAGGCATTTCATAGAGAACTTAAAGAGATAAAGGTATTATTATGAAAGAGTTTTTGGGAATTGGCGGTTACACCCGTCAGCCGGAAGGTTTTTTATCCTGGCAGCATTTACTGTTTGTAGGACTGCTGCTGACAGCAATGGTGGTGCTGGCGGTTTGGATTGGGCGGCGAAACAGATACAAATCACTGAAGGAAAAGAACCGCGTTCTGATTTGGGCAGCGCTGCTCGTTGACGGATTGGAACTATTTAAGCTGGTGTTAATATGCTTTCGCGCCGGTGACGCAAGACCCCTTCTCCACAATCTCCCCTTGTTCTTATGCAGTATTCAATTGATTACAATTCCGCTTGCCGCTTTCGCAAAAGGAAGAACGAAAGAGGCTGCGATTGATTTTGTCTGCATTTTCGGCATTCTGGGCGCAACCCTCGGTCCCATCGGAGCAGGTCAGGATTACAACGCGTATCCTGTATTGTCCTTTGACAACGTTGTTTCCGGTCTGACCCACAGCATTTCCGGTTTTGCTTCCTTGTGCATTATGATCTCCGGTCTGACCAGTATGAAGAAAAGCAACATTGGCATTACCTTTGGAATTCTGTTTGGTTTTTGTATTGCAGCCTATATCGCCAATGTGACAATCCCCTACAACTATATGTTCCTGATGGCAGGCGACGGAACACCTTACGATATTTTATATAATCTGGTAAGTGGCAACCGGTTCTGGTATCCGGTGCTGGTGATCGTACTGTTTTTGATTTATATCCTGCTGTTTTATTGGCTGTATTATAAACTTGCCCGTAAAAAGGAAAAAGCCAAGGTACGGTAAATCTTTAGAATTTTCCTCTTGTTTTTTCTGTCTTAAAGGATTATAATATGCAAAGAATTGTAATAGGAGGTCATAAAAATGGCTGTTAAAATTGAAAAAGAAACCATTATCGGTGATGTTCTGGATATCGCTCCTCAGGCTGCGCCCCTGTTCTTCGCAATTGGTATGCACTGCCTGGGTTGCCCCTCTTCCAGAGGCGAGACCGTTGAAGAAGCCTGTGCGGTACACGGCGTGGAGTGCGAGCCTTTCCTGGCTCAGCTGAACCATTTCCTGGAGGCTTACGAAGCAGATCAGGCATCCAAGCAGAACTAACACATAACAGGGGCGAGTGCAAACTCCGCCCCTGTATTTTCTATGGAGAGAATCATTATGAGCATATCTCTTTCCCCTCGGCTGCTGGCCTGCAGCGGCTTTGTGCGCACCGGTGACCGAGTAGCAGATATCGGCTGTGATCACGGCTATCTGGGAATCTATTTATTGACAAAAGGTATTGCAGTTTCTGTAATCGCTTCCGATATTAATGAAGGACCGCTGCAAAGCGCCCTGAAAAATGCAGAAAAATACGGTGTGCGAGATCGTATGTCCTTTTATCTTTCCGATGGCGTGCGGAATATCCCCCGGGATTTTGATGTAATGGTCTGCGCCGGAATGGGTGCAGATACAATCGTTTCTATTTTGGAGGCTGCTCCCTGGCTGAAAAGCGACGGCTATCGGCTGATTTTACAATGCCAATCCAAAACACCGATGCTGCGGCAATACTTATCGGAGCAGGGGTGGTACATTGCTGAAGAAACTGTCCTGCGGGACGGGCGTTTTCTTTACACGGTAATGGAAGTCATCTTCCAACCGGATCTTCCCCGGCTGCGTGCTGAAGAATGTCACTTCTCCCCTGCTCTGCTTACACACCCCACTGCGGAAACCAGGGAATATTATCAGCGGATTCTGACCCGCCTGCGCCGTGCAGTAAATGGCCGGGGTGAAAACGCCGATGCGGAAATGATCCACACACTGCAGGCACTGGAATTGCTGACACAGACTCCGGATCTCTACTGGCTAAAGGAGGAAAACAAATGATAACTGTAACGGATGTATTATCCTATCTGGAAACCATAGCCCCTACAGATTTGAAAATGGATTGGGACAATACCGGTCTGCTTTGCGGAAAAAGCGAACAGCCGGTGGGCAAAATACTGGTTGCCCTTGATCCCTTTATGTCCGTCTGCAAGGAAGCGGCAGATTTGGGTGCCGACCTGATCGTGACCCACCATCCCCTGATTTTTGGCGGAATTCAGTCTGTTACCGACGAAACCAGCACAGGTCAGGCGATCTTGTTCCTTGCCTCCCATAACATCAGCACCGTTAATGCCCACACCAATCTGGATTGTGCGCCCGGCGGTGTGAACGATGTGCTGGCAGAAACACTGGGGCTTTCAGATATTCAGGTGATTGAACCCGGTCTGCTGCGTCAGGGCACAGTTGAAAAGAAACCTCTTGAGACTTTCCTTGCCTATGTGAAGGAAAAGCTAAGCTGCCCCGGCTTGCGGTATGTCAGCGCCGGAAAACCGGTTTGCAGGGTTGCCGTTGGCGGCGGCTCTTGCGCCAGTGAGCTTTCCGATGTAGTGAAAGCCGGCTGTGACACCTTTGTAACTGCCGATGTGAAATACAACCAGTTTTGGGATGCCAGGGAGCTGGGTATCAATTTGATCGATGCCGGTCATTTTTACACAGAAAATCCCATTTGTCAGGTCCTTGCAGACAAGCTGCAGGCGAGATTCCCGGAAATTCAGGTTGTAATTTCCCAAAATCACAGGGATTGTGCAAATTTCTTCCTTTGATATGTTGATTTTTGCAATGCTTTTATGCTAAAATATACGCTAGTTTTATAAGAAGGGATGATCAATATGTCCGGACATTCTAAATGGCATAATATTCAGAAAACAAAGGGTGCGCAGGATGCAAAGCGCGCAGCCGCTTTTACCAAGATTGCAAAAGAGCTGATCGTAGCTGTTAAGGAGGGCGGTGGAATTACCGACCCTGCCAACAACTCCCGTCTGGCTACTGTTATCACAAAGGCAAAGGCTGCCAATATGCCCAACGACAATATCAAGCGTTGCCTGGAGAAGGCTGCCGGCTCCGGCAGTGGCGACAGCTACGAGTCCATCACCTATGAAGGCTACGGCCCCGGCGGTGTTGCTGTGATCGTAGAGACTATGACTGACAACCGCAACCGTACCGCTGGCTCTATGCGTCACCATTTCGATAAGTTTGGCGGCAATCTGGGCGCATCCGGCTGTGTGTCCTGGAGCTTTGATAAAAAGGGTGTTCTTGTGATCGACAACGAAGAGGGCGATTACGACGAGGATACTGTTATGATGGACGCTATGGACTGCGGCGCAGATGACTTTGAGGCAGAGGAAGACTGCTTCACCATCTACACCGCCCCCGATGATTTCAACGCAGTTGCTGAAGCAATGGGCGCAAAAAACTACGCATTTGCTTCTGCACAGATTGAAATGGTCCCCCAAAACTATCAGAAGCTGGAAAGTGAAGAACATATTAAACTGATGGAGAAACTCATCGACATTATGGAAGAAGATGACGATGTACAGAATGTTTGGCACAACTGGGAACAAGAATAAAGGAGGATACTTATTATGCATATTAGTGTAAACACTGCCGTTACCAACATCCCGGAGCTATCTGTAGATGAAAGCTATGGTATGATCGCCGCAGCAGGCTTTACTGCCATTGATATGGGTTTGGGTGGAAACCGTGATCTGATGCATATTGACGAAGGCGTATGTATTTTTGAAAAGCCCATTGAGGAAGTTATTGAATTTTATAGTGCTAATATCGCTGCAATCCGCAAGCACGGTTTGTTTGTAACACAGGCACACGCTCCCCAACCGGCACACATCGGCGGCCGTCCTGAGGTTCTGGAGTATAACATTCGTCTTTACAAGCGGATTATTGAATTCTGTGGCTACATTGGCTGCCCGCGACTGGTCATCCACGGTGTAGATTATAAGTTCAACAACACCTTTGACACTCCTGCCGATATTGACCGACTGAACCGGCATCTGTTCGAGTCTCTGATTCCTGAGCTTGTAAAATACAATGTGACAGCTTGTATGGAAAATCTTTATGTCAGAAAGTATTTAACAAACAACGCGGATCTGTTCATCGAAGGTCCTGCCTGTGACACCGGTGCTACGATCAAACTGATCGACGAGCTCAACGAGCTTGCAGGAAAAGAAGTTTTCGGTCTTTGCTTGGACACCGGACATATGCACATCGTCCGCAAGGACGCCCGCAGTTTTATCACCGCATACGGCAAACGGATCAAGGCGCTCCATCTCAATGATAACCACGGCTTTGCTGACCAGCATCTGGTCCCCCTTGCCGGCACTGCAGATTGGGAAAACATTTTCAATGCCCTTGAGGAAATTGGCTATGAAGGTGATATCAACTTCGAGCTTGGCGGTTTCGGCAAGATCATTGCTATTGATAGTGCGCTGGTTATGCCTTGGCTGGAATTGATTTACAAAACCGGCGCATATCTGAGAAACAGATTGCAAAAGTAACATATAAAAAACACAGAGGAAATCAATTCCTCTGTGTTTTATTATAATTTATTAACCTTTGCGTTGGGAAACCAATTCGGCAATCTGAGCAAGCTGCTCCTTAGTAATATCATCACGCTTTAACAAAGCAGCAAACAGACCTACGATCTCAGGCTTATGGCGATGTGAGAAGATCGTAGTTGCGAAGTATTCCTCCCGGGTCAGAGTCGGCGCAAAAGTACGACCATAGGTTTTGCTCCGTTTTACAAAGCCAGCCTCGCGAATTGCACCTTTTTGCAACAGGCCGTTCAACAGAATATGCACAGAACTGTCCTTCCAGGATTTTTCCTCAGACTGCTCCAGAAGATCAGAACGGGATAATGGAGCATCTGCGGCCCACATTACATCCATAATCTCCAGCTCGCTTCTTGTGAGTTCCATACCAATTCCCTCCCAATATTTGTTGCTATTATATAATCCATTCTGCAATTTGTCAATCATTTTGTTAAAATTGCAGAAATCTTTTTTGCAAAAACACTGGGTAATTCGTCGTTTTTAAGGTTTTAATGGAACATTTTTCAAAATTAGAGAGGTAATTTTTACCATTTATTCCTCTGTTTCCTCAGTTGCGGTTTCTTGGGGTTCAGTCTCTTCCATACAGGATGCGAGAATCTTCTTGTTTTCTTCAAGGTCCACTTTCAGAACAGCCATTCCGTCGATATAAGCATCGGAGAATGTTCCGTCCGCAGGGACACGCTGCATTGTAATAGACAGATCAGACATCATCGGGAACAGATTAACTGTATAGCCAAGGATCTCAGAGTTTGTCATATCGGTTGTCAGGTGGGGAAGCAATTTTTGCAGTAAGGTGTTCAGCTCCCGAACACTCAGGTCCTTGCACATTTCAAACATTGTGTTCAAAACTGTGCGCTGGCGTTCTGTGCGCTCATAGTCACCGTTACCTACATAGCGAATTCTGGAATAAGCCAAAGCCTGTTCACCTGTCAGATGGTTCACACCTTCTTTTAACTTCCACTGTCCGGCAGTGCTGTCATCCACATCCCAATTACCTCTGCGGTTGAGATAGTTGGCTTCGTAGTCTTTCAGATCAACATCGATGCCGCCCAGCATATCGATGACTTCCATAAAGCCGTCAAAATCCACTTCCACATTGCCATCGACCTGCACGCCAAAATTCTGTTCCAATGTAGCATCCAGCAGCTGCATACCGCCCAGTTCATAGCTGGCATTGATGCGGTTTGCTCTGTATCCGGGAATCTTTACATACATATCCCGCATAAAGGAAGTCAATGTCACCGTCTTATCGTCCCGATTGATCGTGCACAGGATCATCGCATCAGAGCGCTGACGGCCCTGACCTTCCCGACGGTCCTGACCGATCAGGAGGATGTTGATAATATGTTCACCTTCACCGATGGGTTCGGTGTTTTCTGCCCAGGTAACATCAGAAGGATCGATAATTTCGCCGGAATAATCCTCACCGATGGTATCCTGCTGAGATTTTAACCATTCCTCATATTCTTCTGCGGACATCGTTGTTTGATCGGAGCCATAATCGCGACCGATCAAATTCATCAGCTTACCTAAATATAAGCCAACCACAATTGTCAGCAGTAAAATCAGTGCCAACACAACACACAGTACGATCAAGGCAGTTCTTTTGCCGCTGCGCTTTTGTTTATCTTTTTTCCCCATAACAATGCCTCCGAGTCATCAATTCTACGCATTATAGCATTATAAGCTATAATCTAAAATAAATCTAGTCCTTATCTTATATTTTTTACAAATTTTTATCAAAAAATGAGGACCGGGTCAAGATCAGAACCCGGTCCTCACAGTTTATTCAGTTTTCAAAGAAGAAATCAAAATTATTTCTTCCGGAAGGACTTACAGTCGGTGCACTGATCCATCGCAGGATTAGACTCGTGAGTACCCACCATAATCCGCTCCAGGGAGCAGTAGTTTGCAGTGTCGCAATGATGGGCGCACTGCTGCACGGTGCATTCGATGCACTTATTTGCATTGCTGTTCATAATGCGTTCCTCCTTCTTTGTGTGATATGAATAGTATGATATAAATTGTGCAAATCATACATTTTTCCGCGGGAAAACATTGACAACAGCCCAGCTTCCTTGTATAATATTTGCGGAAAATTTTATTTTCCGACTATGTATATCAAAAGTCATCAGGCTTTTAGAAAAGAAAGGAATTTTGCCATGATTTACAGTGCAGAAGTACAGGAAATGTGCTCCGTGGCCAAGGGTGCTTATCACGGCCCCGCTCCCATCCCCGAAGAGGGCAAGTGGGTTCAGGTCAAGGAAATTAAGGATGTCAGCGGTTTTACCCACGGCATCGGCTGGTGCGCTCCTCAGCAGGGCTGCTGCAAGCTGACCCTGAATGTGAAGGACGGCATCATCGAGGAGGCTCTGGTTGAGACACTTGGCTGCTCCGGTATGACCCACTCCGCCGCTATGGCTTCCGAAATTCTCATCGGAAAGACCCTGCTGGAGGCTCTGAACACCGACCTGGTGTGCGATGCCATCAACACAGCTATGCGTGAGCTGTTCCTGCAGATCGTTTATGGCCGCAGCCAGTCCGCTTTCTCCGAGGGCGGTCTTGCAGTAGGCGCTTCTCTGGAGGATCTGGGTAAGGGTCTGCGCAGCCAGGTTGGCACTATGTTTGCCACCAAGGCTAAGGGTCCCCGCTATCTGGAAATGGCCGAAGGCTATGTTACCCGCATTGCTCTGGATAAGGACAACCTGATCACCGGTTATGAGTTTATCAACCTGGGTAAGATGATGGACTTCATCAAGAAGGGCGACGATGCAAACGAAGCTCTGAAGAAGGCCAAGGGCAGCTACGGCCGTTTCGCCGATGCCGCTAAGTACATCGACCCCCGTCACGAATAAGAGGAGGACACGATAATGGCATTGTTTGAAGGTTACGAAAGAAAGATCGACAAAATCAACGGTGTCCTGGCTCAGTACGGTCTTAAGTCTGTTGAAGACTGCCGTGAAATGTGCAAGGCTGCCGGCTTCGATCCCTATGAGATCGTTAAGGGCATTCAGCCCATCGCATTTGAGGATGCTGCTTGGGCATACTGCGTTGGCGCTGCCATCGCTCTGAAGAAGGGCGTCAAGAACGCCGCCGAGGCTGCTGAAGCAATCGGCATCGGCCTGCAGGCATTCTGCATCCCCGGTTCTGTTGCTGAAGACCGTAAGGTCGGTATCGGCCACGGCAATCTGGGTGCTATGCTGCTGCGGGACGAGACCAAGTGCTTCGCATTCCTGGCAGGCCACGAGTCCTTTGCTGCTGCTGAGGGTGCAATCGGTATTGCCCGCTCCGCCAACAAGGCTCGTAAGGAGCCCCTGCGGGTTATCCTGAACGGTCTGGGCAAGGATGCTGCACAGATCATCTCCCGGATCAATGGCTTCACCTATGTGAAGACCCAGTTCGACTACTACACCGGCGAATTAAAGATCGTTGAGCGCATCCCCTACTCCGACGGTGAACGCGCTGCTGTTAACTGCTACGGCTGTGACGATGTCCGTGAGGGCGTTGCTGTTATGCGTTATGAGGGTGTTGACGTTTCCATCACCGGTAACTCCACCAACCCCACTCGCTTCCAGCATCCTGTTGCCGGCACTTACAAGAAGGAGTGTATGGAGCAGGGCAAGAAGTACTTCTCCGTGGCTTCCGGCGGCGGCACCGGCCGTACTCTGCACCCCGACAATATGGCTGCAGGTCCCGCTTCCTACGGTATGACCGATACAATGGGCCGTATGCACGGTGATGCGCAGTTCGCTGGTTCTTCCTCCGTCCCCGCTCACGTTGAGATGATGGGCTTCCTGGGCGCTGGTAACAACCCCATGGTCGGCATGACCGTAAGTGTTGCCGTTGCTGTGGAAGAGTCTCTCAAGGGTTAATTTAGTTGCTAATATTGGCTGAACTACTTGAATAATTGAACAATTCCCCCTAAATCCAAATTTTTGGATTTAGGGGGAATTTTCATCTGTGACGCTTTTTTCTGCATCTGTGTCCAACCTGTGTACATGAATATAGTCTTTTTTATAGACACCTATTACATAAGTATAATTACCAATTACGAACGAGGCCGCCAGCTACAGACGAGAAACCAACACTGCCAAATTCGCTGAATTTATTTTTGTCACAATTGAATACGTAACAATTCTGACGTCCTTGCATTAGTTGACGATTATCTTTTTCCCACTCATCCATATATGCAGAAACGAAAAACAATGTAAGCATTCTATAGCCATAGCAGACACTATCAATTGCATGATATACGAGCAAATTGTTTTCTTCTTCGATCTTCTTTACAATTGCTTTTTCGTTATCATCCAATTGATACAAAATGCCAAAGTCACGAGATACATATACTGTACCTGATTCTATAAAGTCTTTAATGTTGAACGGAAGTATGTTCAAAGAAATCATTCTTTGGACAGCTTGTACTTTCTGTAATTTCCTAATATTGTTATTATAAATCATTTTATTAAATCTCCTTTACTTGTATATTTATGTTGTATTTGTTTAGTATAAGGCCTGCTATACCTGTTTGATATAACAGGCCTATATTCATGCAATCTGTGACCCATTTAACAGAGCGTCAATCTGTGACCGAAGTTTTTCAAGTTGATCCTTGCTCATACTGCTTAGATGTTCAGCACTGCCCCATTCAGATTGTCCAATCTGCTGACCACCACGAAAAGCCTGTACCGCAATCGCCATAAAGTTTTCTTCCAACATATCAATATATGTTTCTGTTGTTTCCTCACGATCATGTCCCATGATCGCTGACACCATAGCACGAGGAACACCCTGATTTTCGAGATTGGTCGCAAAAGTGTGACGGAATGAATGGTGGTCTACCTCTGCCGATATAACAGGCTCTTTTTTCTTTCCGTGAATATCTTTCAGAATCTCGTCCATATAACTTGGGCTCCGCAACTTTCCAAAGGCATTGACAAAGACAAAGTTCAGCGAATAGCCTACACCCATTGTATTGACAATGCCGTTTTCAAATTCTCCGTCTGTCAAATAGCCTTGCACCTCATTGACCAAGTTAAAGGATTGAAAGGATCGACCTGCATAGTCTGGTGCCTTTCGCCTTGTGTAATAATATCGCACATAATCAGGCCCCAATGCAAAGCTATTCCGTTCCTGCTGTGTTTTCATTTCCCGTAGCAATTCTTCCAACTCTAGGCTAATAGGGATAATCCTTTTAGAGTTATACTTTGGATTTCTGATCGCATAGGGAAATTCAGCCAATTCAGGGTGTTCTTCTATCAGTTTCTTTTCGTATTCATCATGCGCCGCACAATCTCCAAACCGCTGTAACTGCCGTGTTAGATAAATTACCTTTTTATTGTCAAGGTCAATATCTTCCCAACAGAGGCCATAGAGCTCGCCATGTCTGACACCTGTTAATTCGCTGACCTTCAGATGAAAATACTCCTCTGTACCTTTGGGGAATCTCTCGTATATCTTAATAAGAATATCCGAGGGGATAGCATTTCTGTACTTTTCGTTTTTGTTTGTTTTTGCAGGGATTAACCTAACATTAGGCTTTTCATAACATTCAAGGGGAGAAAATTGCACATGCTTACGGAGAACAGCAAACCGATAGATTTGGCTCATAAGAGCCCGCATATTGCCCACAGTATTAGTTTTGGTATCTTCATTGATGTACTCATTATCAAAGAATGTTTTAATGTCATCAATATCGATACCTCGTAACCGCATATTACCGAATTTGACAAACAGCCGCTTTAACAGCTTATCATACCCATGCATTGTGGCAGCATTGACCTGAATGCCATTCATCTGTGGCCGCCATATCTTTTCGGTATACTCCTGAAAGGTTATCTTGTCATAGTCAATACCGTCCTTTGCGAGGTGTGGATAATATTCGTCAATAGCCTTTCTGCCCGCTGCTCGTGCTTCCTTTTGGGTGGTAAAACCAGTTTTGCGGATTCTTTTTCTTTTGCCGTCAACAGGCGGTGCTTCAAAGCTGTAACCATAGTTTGTCTTTTTCGTGTCCGTTCGCTTATAGATAACAAGATTGATTTCATCCTTGTTCATTTGCAAGCTCCTTTTCAATACTCAGTAATGTGTTGACCTCGTGGATCGTGATACCCAAACATTCAGCAATGGCGCACAATTCAGTATAACGAAAATCAACCTCAAAGTTCAGCCGCAGGCTGAGTTTTCTTGCCGTTGTGCCGAGTGCTCTTGCAAAAGCACTCTCTGTCTTGAATTTTTCCTTGATAATTTTCCGCAGGCCCTTTTTCTCAGGCTCATTTTTCACATACACATGAAAGTATTGCGGAATATCTGTATAAGGGATCTCCAACAAGTCGCATATCTCGTATATCTCGTTGGGGTGAAATGGATTTTTACCCAATAGACGATTTGACAGTTGGTGCTTATTAAGTCGCATTTCCTCGGCAAAAGCGCATTCATAGGTATACTTTTCAATGATCCTACAACGGAGAGCAGAATAATCATGTTTAGGATCTTTATAAGGTTTCATCTTATGCAATACCAGCCGCCCCCTCTCCCCACTTGGTAGTGGTCTCCTGAGCCTTCAAAAAGGCGACAAGGGAATTGTGCATAACCTTTGTAGAGCCCAATTTTACATAGGGCAGCATACCCTCGTGGATGTATTCATAGACCTTGCCTTTTGTAACACCCATAATTGCGGCTACCTCAGCCACAGTATAAATTTTTAATTCATTGCTTATATTCAAATTGCTCATAACTCATATCTCCTTTCAAATTCCAAAAAAGCAAAACGAAAAAGCGGAGGCTTTTCAGCCTCCGCCTGGAATATATATGCATCTAAATTATAGTAGCGTCAATCACAGTACGAAAGCCAAAAAATCACCTCTTGTTATAACGCATCCTATCCTTTAGTCACAGCTTTATGTATGCATATTCAGTTGTATCACAACCGTAATTTTCGGTTGGGTTATATAGAATAACATAATGTTAGAAATTTGTCAACAACTTTTTTGAAGATTTGAAAAATATTTTTATCATGCGGATAAATGTTATATTTTATAGGCTGTTACCTATCATTCCAATGTCTTACCTAAGACAGAAAGGAACAGATAAATTATGCCAAGAAAAAACGAAAAAACAACAACCTATGCAAAGAGCGAGAGTTCATTTGGACCAAACGGTGAACAGTTCTCATTCAAGTCAGCCACATACAAACTTGCCACGGAAGAAGATTATGTCAAAATCTACAACAGCGGTATGCACTATCTAAGTGATATACCTTCCGATTGCTGGAGATTGTTGACAATTCTACTGCCCTATATGACCTATGCTGAACGGCCTGACAGTCCTACATATAGGTACAGTATGACTATCATCATTAGTGCTGATCTTAAAAAGCGAATAACCAAGGCAATGGGGTATAAGTCGGTCAATGCCGTGAGCAACCTGATTACTGAGCTTGTGGATGGTGGTATACTGCACAGACTGGCACGGTCCATATTCCGAGTGAATCCTTTTGTGTTTGGCCGTGGCGAATATCGTGATATTGTACTGGTAAGAGAGCAGGGCGAGTTTGCTTTCAGACCTGACAACACTTTTATGAAGGTATGCGCCAGTAACAAGGAAATGAGAAAGCACAAAAGAAAACTCAATAAAACTTGCAAGCCAAATATTGACCCAATCATTGAATAGGGCAACATATGTATTGCTTCATGAGCTCATTTCTGTTTGCACCATGCCCCAAGGCCCTACTGACAGCAGAAAGCGATCCCTGCACACCTACCCCGTTATTGCGGAGCTCCCTGTAGAGGTTAGTAGCATAAGCCTTGCGGCATAGGTGCATTGCTCCATTTGGGTACTGCTCTGCCAAGCCGCAGGTGGCTAACTGCCGCCGCATAGCCTTTTGTAGTGACTCGGTCTGACAACTGCATATTCGCCCCTCTGTGGAGGTCATAATTGCCCTGACTGCACTTTCGTGCTGTTGGGGCACTTTTACAATACGACTCCTTCGCCCTTTACTGTCCACTATCCTAATTGAGTTGTCGGTGGCATTGTAATCAGTAGATCGTAGTTTACTGCACTCAGATGCCCTAAGACCGCAGCAGTATGACAAGGTCAATGCATTCCTTAGATTGGTGTTCGTTGTGCTGTTCAGTAGGGCGCTGTAATCCGATGCTGCCAACATCTGACACCGCACCTTACCACCGCCATTCTTACTGGACTGAGGGACAGCTATACTGTGAAAGTCAACACTGCAGCTTTTATATGTGTCGTTGACCAGTCTTTCCAGCTTGCCAAAGCGACTGGCATACTGGTCAAGTGTTGCCTGTGAAGCGGAATCACACTTTGCTGACATAAAGGCTTGTACATGGTCTGCTGTTACATTCTTTACTTGCTTGACTTGCGGATAGGCTTGCTTCATATATTCCGCAAATCCAGCCGCAAGGTCAACCAAGTTTGAACGGTCCGCATAGGAAAAGATACGGGTGCCATCCATCCCTCCTGAGTGCTTAACGGAGTGCTTATCCATGCACTCCTTAAAATGGCTATTGATTGCCGTCAATAGCTGATATTTTAGGTTTCTTGCTATAAAATCACCCCTTTCGATTTGGATACATCCCCATTAAGGTGCCTTAGGCACCTTAATGGGGACAACGGACAAGGAGGATTAAAAAATTGTAGGCATTTGCCCATTTCAGACTACTTCTTCTGCAACCATGCAGTTGCAGACTAAACGGAAACCCCGCTTGCCACAGCGATAGGTTTCATTCTCCTAACGGAGAAAATGGGCAATGCCCTGTGCAGCCAAATTGCCATTTGTCTGCATCGCAAGCCCACCGCCCTCCATGCGGCTATGGCTTGCTATTTGATGTGTACTACTCCATATACTCCTTCCTTGTGTAATTGCGGTGTATCGGCTTCGTGACTGCAACATATCCCTTTCAGGATACATGCCCCTATGGCAGCATGAATATCATTCATGCTTGCCATATAAGCTTCAAATAGTCACTTGCCTAACACCAATATTATTTAACCCTTTTAACCTGTGTTATAAAAAACACCCCTTTATATAAATTTAATATCATTATATATTCGACATTGTTTTTTATAACACATCTTTGTATCTCGCCAGACCTGAAAGGTCTGAGCCGACTCTTCAAAGAGGGATAATCATGTAGTAGTTACTTTTGCTCGTTACCCTTATATTTCAGACTATAATAAACACCCAGCAAATCCCCAAAAACAACGAAATTGTTATGTTATTACAACTATTTTTTCTTATTCAAAATATTATTGTCAAAAAATATTCTTCTTTTCCGTTTTTTCGTCTTTTTGTTAATCATTTAAGCAAAAGATAAACTAAATGCTGGACAGATGACAACAAATCATCCATCCAGCATAATTTTATCATCCAGCTAAATGAAATATGGGGCAAGTCTTGCGACCTGCCCCATGGGATCACCATGCTGTTTTCACTTGCTAACAGCATGGTACCCAACAATGCGGTGATTTTCGATCTTTGGCGAGACCATTGAGCAAGTGACTAAATTCCCCCTGTATAAATTCAAACCATACAAAACTTCTCTCCAATAGAATTACACAAAAGTGCGCCAAATTACCTATGACAGAAAGATTCTAATGCTGTCGGTAATCTTAGTAATGGAGCTATGATGTAACCATCTATATATCCTATGCAGACCATAAAAAAATATTCCAAAACAACAGAAACCTAATATTCCATCTTGTATTCGACAAACAAAATTGCTATAATAATTGTGCCACACAATTCTATATTAGGTTATCAATGCAAGGAGAAAGTGTTTTTTCTATTGGAAAAAACGCATTCTCCTACTTTGGCATCCTTGTGTTGATGACCTGAGAATTGTGTGGCAACAATCGGAGCAATGCGTTTTTCGGGTGCATGACTTCGGTTGTGCACCCTTTTTATATGGAGAGATACAATATGAAAAAACACATAGCTTTGCTGCTCGCCCTTGTACTATTGTTATCCGCTTGTGGTACAGCACATAATGACAGCACAGACCCAAGTAGCGAAACAAATAGCACCGTCCTGGATAACCCAAACGGCACAACAGAGGGAACGACCGCTACTGAGGGCAACAATGAAACAAGCAGCGCCGAAACAACACAGGGAACAGAGAACACCGAGGGAACAAGTGCAACAGAGGAATCAACCAACCCAAGCACAGGCAACTCTGATCCCACGCAGACCGAAACAAAGCCTACTACAGGCAGCACCACACCCACAGAGGACAACACTAAACCTACTACAGGCAACACCGACCCCACAGGGGACAGCACGACTAAACCCACTGTAGGCACAACACCCACTGAACCAACAACACAACCCACAACACCTACGCAGCCGACCACACAACCAACAGTGCCACCCACCACGGCAAGCCTGAAAATCAATACGAAAGAGGATACTGTTGTTCTTGTCGGCAACACTCTTCAGATTGATTACACCTATACAGGTAACAAGTCTCTGACTTGGACAAGCGGTGATACTTCCGTTTTGACAGTTGACGGTAGCGGTAAAGTTACGGGTAAGGCTGCTGGCTGGGCTACTGTTAAGGTTACCGATGGCACTCTGACCAAGAGAGTTACTCTTGAGGTTAAAGAGCAGGATACGAGACCTTTGGCAACATCCCTTGATGATTATAGTCATAATGCTCCGCTTTACGATGGTGTAACTAAGTATGCGGGCGACTATATGACTTTCAAGGTAAACGTTCAGCCTGATGAGAGCAATCCTAACATCACTGTAACTTCCAGTAACTCCAGTGTTGTTTCTGTTTCTTGGAAACTGAATGGCTCTTCTATTAATGAGGTCACTCTTAATTTCAAGAGTGCGGGCACGGCAACCGTTACAATTACTTCTGCTGATGGTAATAAGTCCAAGTCTTACAGCATTACTGTAAAAAGTGGTTATGCCTGTAATCCTGGCTCTGGTACTTTGACCCCTGAGCAGTTCGTAAATGCCTATAATGGTGTTGTTAGTGCTAACGGTATGTCTACCAGTGGTATGCCCACTGGATATCTTGTGATGACTTTAACCCCCCAAGAACTTACCTGGTCTACTGCTCGCCGAAATGCTGAGGGTAGATTTCATGCATGGTGGTTAATTGGTTATCGAACCCTTGTTCTCACTTACGAAGGAACCAATGACTATGGTAGTCATGTGTTTTATGTTCGTGGATACTAATAAGCAAAACCCATGCAAATAGATGTGGTCAATCATCTGTGTCCAAAACAAAATTTGTGACCAAAGTTAAAAGCAGTAATCAAATAGCCGTCAAATTTCTGTGTACATTCTGTGACCTACAATAAAAAACGATTGAGAACGGCACACCACAAATGACAAAAATCGTTGTAGGCAATTTCAAAATTATTTCGCTTTTTTGGTGCTTTTGACCACTCTGGAGCAAGTTCAAAATTCCCCACCCAATGGTAACAACCCCATGGTCGGAATGACCGTTTCCGTGGCTGTCGCTGTTGAGGAGTCCCTGAAGTAAGAAACTCATTAAAAATCTATCCCGGCTCGAGCGAGCCGGGATTTTTCTTGCAAAAAATGTTTTTGCGGACACCTCGGGAGAGGTGTCCCTACGAGGTTATCGGGAGATAGGTTATTGGGACGATGTGGGCATCGTCCCCTACAAAGAGATTGATGGATTACACATTGGTAGGTTTGCGGACACCCCGGGAGGGGTGTCCCTACAGGGTTGTCCGGAGATAGGTTTTGGGACGATGTGGGCATCGTCCCCTACTGTATAAATTAAACTTATGGCAATAACGCAAAGATAGAAACGGTCGCGCAGCAAAATGCCACGCGACCGTTATTCTATTTCGTATATGCCAGGGATTTGTTCAGGTATTGCTCCCAGAGATAGGTTTCGGAGCTTTTTTCTAAGCCGTAGGCTTCGCGGATGCCTTCACAGACTCTGAGCAGCTTCGCCTGCATCGTCGGGGATGCAAACAGCTCTGCATTACCTTCCAAAATTGCGCAGACCATAATGCTGCCGCGGTCCTCGAGAGGATTTTCCATAGCCTTTGCATTCACAAATGCCCGGTTTTCCTCTGCCAGATATTTTTCATCTGGCTTCCCGTAGGTAAAACCGGAGGGATTGAGTTGATTCCAAGTATCAAAATCCCTGCTGTTGCCCATTACGTGACTGTCGATGCCATAAGCAGCGCACTGCAAAAATGCATTCGTAATGTCTGTGTCCATTGAAATCGCGCCGTAGCAATCACCGCCAGACCAATACTGGACATAGGGTTCGCCGCTTTCGATACTGCGCACAAGGCAGATCCGGATCCAGCCGGCTTCCACGGTCACCTGCAGGAATTTCTTGGGGAATTGGGCAAGCATTGTTTCCAACGCATCCAGCCTTTCGCTAATTGCAGAAACCTGATGTTCTGGCTTGAAGGTGTAATTGCCCGGGGTCTTCATTGCATCTTCCCAGATGGCAATGCGCACGCCATAATTCTGGTTCATTTCCTCTACACGCTTTTTAAGCTGTGCCAGTCCCTCTGTGTCCGGATTTTGGTAGGTATACAAAGTTCCAGTATAGACCGTATCATCCTGCACAGAAGAAAGGCTCAGATCCCAGCGGTAAAGCACTTCACCCGAAATCAGCCAAACATATTTACTGTCTGCGTGGAATGCGCCCTGTTCTATAATGCCTTCCAGTTTTACATTTGCTGTTTTGCGGCCAGATTCCAGATCATAGAAAGTCAATTCAGTACCCGCCTCATCCAGCAGCATACTGATAACACCACCCAAGGGCAATGCTCCAAAAGGTCCTTCAACGGAATCATCCAAATTCAGGCTCTTTGCTTCTCCATCCAGTGTCCCAAATATTTTTTGGGTCACCGGTCCGTCCTGGCGCATAGTGAAGTACTGCTTTCCATAGGTCTGCAGTCCGAACAAATTGCCTTCCTCACTGAGGGTCTGTCCGGTTTGGGTGGAAAGGTACATTGTGCGGTTTCTTTCATATGCAGTAACAATACATCTGAGCACCTCTCCGTCAAAATGAAGATCGATCAGTTCTACGCGCTCTTCCGTAAAAGTGCGGATCAGTCGGGAAATACCGGTCTGTAAATTCAGCGCCCGCAGTTCCTGACCGTCCAAATAGAAAGCCTGCTGTGTAGACAGGTTGATCATCGGCTTGCCCTGCAGATTTTCCGGCAGTGCATAGGCTGTGCTTTGCTGCAGGCGGGGGTTGAGCAGCACGATCTGATTGCCCTCGGCATCATAGTAAGCAATACCGGTTTCCGCAGCACTGACGCACATATATTCTGTTTTTACATCCAATTCTGCTACGACCTCACAAAGGTCACCCTGCAAAACGGTCAGCTTATTTGCGCTGACGACTACCAGCTTATCGCCCATAGACAAAAGTCCGGCGCCGTCATTTGTTTCCAGCGGATATGCCCGCACTGCACCTTTTGTGGCTTTTTCTATGGGGTTTTCCGGATCATACAGTCCCACCACAGGCGGAACGGTTGTTTCGGTTGCAGGTGTTGTTTCCTCCTGCTGTCCGGCACAAGCCGTCAGCATCAGGCACACCAGCAGAAATAAAAGAAGCTTTTTCATATTACTGTCTCCTTGCCAGATAATGTTCATCACCCTGTCGGTAATAGGGGCAATGGGGTTTATTTGAGGACAGCAAACGGTAAGTCTCGTCCTCGTCAAGGTCCATCAGGCAATAATATTCGTCGTACTCTTCGTCATAATCGTAGTTCCAGCAGGTTTCACACTCATTGCATATCATTATCTAGAGTCCTTTCAAATAGGCTTCCACATCAAAGGGTTTTATTTTCTCATCCTTGCGCAGATACAAAGGATGGTGCGGATGTCCTTTTTTGCTGACTTTACCGGCGCAGTACCAGCTTGCGCCAAATTCATCACCTGCTGCCACCATATCCCTGACACAGTCAGGAAGATAGGGGCGCTTTTCAATGATCGTGCCCCACGCTGCCCACACCGCAGGCGCAGAGGAAATGGACAGCACATACCGGAAGGCTTCTAAGTTTTCCTTGTGGAGAAGGGGGTTATATTCCCACTCCATTGCATCCGGATCGGTTGCCCGCTGGGCATAGACATTGAACATAATAAAGCTGTCAAAGCCGTTTCCCAGTGCGATCCGCTCCACAGATTTCAGAGTATTGTCCAGATCATCCGGTTTTGCCGTGGAGGGATTGATCCCAATGCAAATTAAAGGATTTTTTCCGCGAGTACCTAGAATGTACCGATATTCAGAATAGAAATTTGGGGCATAAAGCCACTTTTCGATATCGTAATCAGTGCTTGGAGTATTGGCAGCTTCCAGCGCCTGCCGGAAGGTGACCAGCTCCAGCTGAGCTGTTGTTCCCTTCGGTATATGCATTTTTCAGCCCTCCACTGGAGGAAACCAGCAGCTGTTTTGCGGGTCATAAAAAGTGCAATCCTCCCGCTTTCTGCCGGTCTGCCGCAGCCAGGCAGGAAATGTGTGGTCCATAAAGTCATAGACTCCTACCATTGAAGACTGCAGCTGAACTGTCCGTCCATCGGTCAAATACAGCTCAATAACGGTGTTTCCGTAGTTGATATAAAGCTGCTGCGCTTTGATGTCACTATATCGGTAAGTAGTGCTTTTCTTGCGGAAGGTTGTGATGATAAAGGTATCTGTATCGTAAAAAACGCCAAAAGATATATAGTAGACCACCAGACCCAGGCCCACCAAAATCAGCAAGCATCCGCCTGCAGTCAGCAGCCAGCCGCCGGCAAACAGTGCAGCGACACCGATAACTGCCACGATCAGGCCTATCGAGCCGTATCTTCTGTTCAGTCTGACAGCCAGACCGCTTTTATGCTCCTGCTGGCTGCGAAATAGTTTTGTAAAGCCCTTATCCACAAGGAAGCAGATCAAGAACACAACCGCTGCGATCAGCAAAACCGCAATATATTCCATTGCTTAAACTCCTCAAGCCCATAGAACGAAATCTACGGGAATGTCATAATCATCCGTAGGGATTTTATCTACGATCTGAAAATCATAGCAAAGCGCCACAGTGGGATGGTCCGGCTCATTTGCCAGAAATTTATCGTAATAGCCGCCGCCATAGCCGATTCTCTCACCGGCTTTGGTAAAAGCAAGTCCGGGCATCAACACCAGTGCCGTAGGATCGTCTGCAATGGGTTCATCCAAAACAGGCTCCGGAATTCCAAAGGAACTCTTTTCAACCTTTGAAAGGTCGTCAAGATAAACAAACTTCATTTCATCCCCATAGATTTTGGGGACAGCTACCCGCTTCCCTTCCTGCAGCGCCCGTTCCAGCATAGGGGTCGTACGAACCTCCTGATTATAGGGAAGATAGCCATAAACCGTCTTTGCCTGACGGTACTGCTCTGTTGCCGCAAGCAGCTCGCCAAGGCAGGCGCTGGCGCTTTCGATCTGCTGGGGTGTCATCTGGCGTTTTTTTTCTTTGATCTGCCGCCGCAGTTCTTTTTTATCCATTCATTTTCTCCTTGCCAGAAGTTCGGAACATCCGAAACCACATAAAGATAGCGATCTGACCGGGAATGCCAAGTAAGAAAATCTTCCAGATGTTCACCTTCAAAAAAACCAACAGGCTCACATAGATACTCAGCAGTCCGCCCCAAACAATAACAGATACCAGAGTCTTATTCCACCGGAAATCCCGCCAAGCAGAGCGCAGGCTAAGCATTACAATTGCGTCAGCCGGAATTGCATAAATAAAGGCAATCCAGCTGTAGGGCAGATCTACAGAGGACAGTACTACAAACAGCAGCAGCGCAACAAACCAAACAAGCAACGATGAAAGACCAAGGATCATTCCTTTATCCGCCTTGCGCTTGAGGGTCTTTTCCACCGCCTTTTCCATCACCTTTTCCACCATAGAGGTGTTTTCCGGCAAGGCATTGGGATCAGCCAGCAGATCATCTACCGTCACGCCGTACAGCTCCGCAAGCTGGGTAAGTGTCAGCACATCCGGTATAGACTCTCCCCGTTCCCACTTAGATATGGCTTTATCAGAATAATTCAGTTTCTCCGCAAGTCCCACCTGGGTCAGCCCCAGGCTTTTGCGGTATGATGCAATATTTGCCCCAAGCTGAAGCTTCAGCTTTTCGTCGTTCATAAGTTTCCTCCAGGACATAGTTTTGAATATTTTATCAAATCTTCATCACTTTTTCAAGCAAAAAATAGCCGCCTGCAAGTTATACCTCACAGGCGGCTGTTTTTAATCCTCCGGAAAAAGGTGCTGGGAACAGTACTTAATGATCGCACCACGGGTCACAATGCCAATAAAAGCACCGTAATCATCCACAACCGGAACAAAGTTTTGGGAGCTGGCACGGTGGACCAGATCCTGCATTGTAGTCGTCACACGGACCGGAACATTGTCTTTTCTGCGGGCGATCTCCATAATGCGTCTTGCCTCTGCCTGGCGCATATCCATATAGCATATATTTTTAAGAGCCCACAGCAGGTCGCCCTCTGTTAATGTACCCCGGTATTCACCGTGCTTCGTAAGTATCGGCAATGCCGCATAGCCAGCGGATTCCATTTTTTCCAGTGCCTGACGGATGGTAAAATCATCATAAACGAAGGAGCACATTGCCTTCGGTGTCAGAAAGAATAAAATGTTATTCATAGCCTCTCCTTTCATTACAGTGGCGGCTTTTCGCCGCCGTTAACATTATAGCATACTTTCCGAAAATAAGCACGCAAATTTATTGTAAATATACTGTAACGATAACAAAATTTGCAGATTAATTTTGTGCATATTGTCCAGGTAGAATGTATTCTACCCTTAGTAGAGCAAGCATTCTTCCCTGCAGAGACAGGCGTTTTTCAACTGTAGTACTCTGATCCAGTTTCCTGTGTTATGATGATTACAGATAGCACAAGGAGGTTCGCATATGGGCAAACGAATCAAACTGGCAGATCGCATTCTGCCAAACTACACAAAAGGCGAAGAGATCATGAATATGGTCACCCACATTGTGGGCGGTGCATTGGGTATTTTAGTACTGGCATTGTGTGTGATCCGCGCTGCATTCGGCAGAAATATACCGGGCGTGATCGGCTCTGTAATTTACGGCTTCACGATGATCGCTTTGTATGCAGTTTCCAGCATCTATCACGGACTGCGCCCAGGAATGAGCAAAAAGGTTATGCAGGTCATCGATCACTGTACCATTTATTTTCTGATCTGTGGAACATACACGCCAATCCTCCTGTCCGCCTTCCTGCCTGTCTATCCCGTATTGGGCTGGGGGCTTTTGGCTTTAGAATGGGCGCTGGCGATCACTGCGGCAACGCTCACAGCCATTGATCTGAAAAAATATTCGCTACTTTCTATGATCTGCTACATCGGTATGGGATGGGGCAT
>JAZQDL010000052.1:0-5508 GCA_045546835.1 Faecousia sp. | reverse complement strand
GCGGTCAGGGCAATGCAATGGGCGATCTTCTTCATTTCCTCAGCGCCCAGGCCGCGGGTGGTGACAGCAGCTGTGCCGATGCGGACACCGCTGGTAACAGAGGGCTTCTCCGGATCGTTGGGAATTGCATTCTTATTAAGGGTGATGTGGTTTTCGTCGCAGCGGGTCTGCAGCTCCTTGCCGGTGATGTTCATAGGCCGCAGGTCTGCCAGCATCAGGTGGTTATCTGTACCACCGGTGACCAGGTCAAAGCCTTCCTGGAGCAGGCTTTCTGCCATAACCTTTGCATTGGCAACTACATTGTGGGCATATGCCTTGAAATCGTCGCTCATAGCTTCCTTCAGGCATACTGCCTTAGCAGCGATCACGTGCTCCAGAGGACCGCCCTGGGTGCCGGGGAAAACTGCGGAATTGATCTTCTTAGCGTATTCCTCTTTGCCCATAATCAGGCCGCCGCGAGGGCCACGGAGGGTCTTGTGGGTGGTGGTAGTAACGATATCTGCATACGGAACAGGGTTCTGGTGTGCGCCGCCGGCAACCAGACCTGCAATATGCGCCATATCTACCATCAGCACTGCACCAACCTCGTGGGCGATATCTGCAAAGATCTTAAAATCGATGGCTCTTGGGTATGCAGATGCACCGGCAATGATCAGCTTGGGCTGGCACTTCTTTGCCATATCCCGAATTTCGTCATAATCGATCAAACCGGTTTCGTGGTTCACATCATAGGAAACCACATTGTAGTACTTACCGGAAATGTTGGCGGGACTGCCGTGGGACAGGTGTCCGCCGTTAGCAAGGCTCATACCCATCATTGTGTCGCCGGGATTCAGGAGCGCAAGCTGAACTGCCATATTTGCCTGTGCGCCGGAGTGGGGCTGCACATTGGCAAACTCTGCGCCAAACAGGTCCTTTGCCCGCTGGATACACAGGCTTTCCAGCTCATCAACAAACTGACAACCGCCGTAATAACGCTTGCCGGGCAAACCCTCAGCATACTTATTTGTGAGAATAGAGCCCATAGCAGCGATCACAGCAGGAGAAGCAAAGTTCTCAGATGCGATCAGCTCCAAACCGTCCTGCTGACGGGTCATTTCCCGTCCCATCATTGACGCCACTTCAGGGTCAAACTGCGAAACAAATCCAATGGAATCCAGTGTCTTTCCGTGCATTTTTATTTTCCTTCTTTCATAATTTTACCAAACAAAAAATGGACAAATCCTCAAGAGGACTGTCCAAACTCCGAAAAAACGCTTATCTATAAGCATCTCCGTCCGTTCGCCTGAGAGATTCGGCTTTTGCCTTGCACCTTCGGCACACAACTAAATGTGTTCTCCAGAGAGTCCTCAGCTTTTCGGTCTTATGACACGATCATAGTCCTGAAAAGCTTCACAGGTTTATTTGGTTTTCTATATATAGTATACACATATCGCGTAAAATGTCAATACCTAGTCTTTTATGTTTTATGGGCGCATAGTCTTTTATGTTTTATGGGCGCACTCACTAGAGTGCGCCCATATGCTTATTCATTGGGAATATTTTTCATTGTCAGGCTGATCCGCTTGCGCTTTTCGTCCACATCCAAAACAGATACCTTTACAATGTCGCCAACCTGAACCACTTCCTTGGGGTGCGAGATCCGGCGGTTACATACCTGAGAAATATGCACAAGACCGTCCTGATGGACACCAATGTCCACAAAGACACCGAAGTCGATCACATTACGAACTGTTCCGGACAGGACCATCCCCGGCTTCAGGTCGCTCATTTCCAGTACATCCGTCCGCAGAATGGGCGCAGGCAGCTCATCACGGGGGTCACGGCCGGGTTTTAAGAGCTCCTTGACCACATCTTCCAATGTGGGAACACCCACACCGCAGTCCTCTGCAGCCTTTTCAGGACCAAAGTCTGCAAAGCGCTCCTGTAGCTGACAGATCGTGCCGGATGCCACATCCTTCTTATCATAGCCGCAAAGGGTCAAAAGCTTCTGTGCAGCCTCGTAGGACTCCGGGTGAACACCGGTATTGTCCAGAATTTCCTTACTCTCCGGCACACGGAGGAAGCCTGCGCACTGCTGATATGCCTTCGGTCCGAGTTTGGGCACTTTCTTCAGCTGGTTTCTAGCTACAAACGCACCGTTTTCCTCGCGGTAAGCAACAATATTCTTAGCAGTCGTTGCATTCAAGCCAGACACCCTTTGCAGCAGGCTTGCAGAAGCAGTATTCAGATCCACGCCCACTGCGTTAACGCAGTCCTCAACGACCGCATTCAAGGAAGTATCCAGCTCCTTCTGGGGCATATCGTGCTGATACTGACCTACGCCAATGGCCTTGGGGTCGATCTTCACCAGCTCTGCCAGCGGGTCTTGCATACGGCGGGCAATGGATACTGCAGAACGCAGATTTACATCGTACTCCGGGAATTCCTCTGCCGCCAGCTTGGATGCAGAATAGACCGATGCGCCGGCTTCATTGACGATCATATAGCTGACGCCGGATACCTGCTTAAGCATTTCCACAGTCATTGCTTCCGTTTCACGGGAAGCCGTTCCGTTACCGATGGCAATATGCCGAACGCCGTGCTTGCGGATCAGACGGGAAAGGATATCGATTGCTTCCTCTTTTTTCCGCTGGGAGAATGTGGGATAAACAACAGCAGTGTCCAGGACCTTGCCTGTGCCGTCTACCACTGCCACCTTACAGCCGTTACGGTATCCGGGATCAAGACCCATCGTCACAAAGCCTTTAACAGGGCGCTGCATCAAAAGGGGTTTTAGGTTCAGGGCGAAGTTGGCAATTGCTGCCTCTGCTGCCCGATCCGTCAGCGTATTGCGCAGCTCCCGCTCCACACTGGGAGCGATCAGGCGGTTAAAGGCATCCTCTGCTGCTGCACGGACAAAGGCAGATACCTGCGCGGTGGGCTTTAATGCCATACGGCACACCAGCGCCTGACCCTCCAAACCGGGCAGTGCAGCGCTAACCTTCAAAAAGCCTTCCTTTTCGCCCCGGTTAATGGCAAGGATCTGATGATTTTGCAGCTTGGAAACCACACAGGAAAAGCTGTAGTACAGCTCATAAACGCTTTCCTTTTCCGGGTCATCAGCCACAACCGACAGCACTGCATAGCGCTCCATTTTTTGGCGCAGAGCCTTGCGGATCTCTGGATCGTCAGAGATCATTTCCGCAATAATGTCCGAAGCGCCTGCAAGGGCATCTTCCAATGTTTCCACGCCCTTTTCCGGGTCGATATAGTCCTGCGCGAGGGTTGACGGATCCTGACCATCCTGAGCAAAAATTGCCAGTGCAAGAGGCTCTAAGCCCTTCTCCTTTGCAACAGAAGCACGGGTGCGGCGCTTTTGCTTATAGGGACGGTACAGGTCTTCCACCTCAGCCAAGGTAGCAGCCGCCATAATTGCCCGCTCCAGTTCCTCCGTCAGCTTTTCCTGGGCAGCGATCGACTTACAGACCTCTTCCTTGCGCTCCTGGAGGTTACGCAGGTAGGTAAGCCGTGTTTCCAGCTGCCGCAATGTCGTATCGTCCATACTGCCGTGCATTTCCTTCCGATAGCGGGCGATAAAAGGAATGGTATTCCCCTCGTCCAGAAGGTTTACCACATTTTCAACATACTCTGTTTTCTGCCCCAATTCCAGGGCAAGGGCTTCAATTATGGAATTCATAGGTATCTCCTATCTTAATTTATATTAAATATCATACCATAACTTCATTGATTTTACAATCATTTTTAGTGTTTCTCAAAAGGTGACAATTGACAACCAACCAAGGACATTGTATAATAATACTGTAAAAAGTTCTAAAGGAGGCTGTATTATGGAAAAGAAAATTATTACCATCAGTCGTGAGTTTGGCAGCGGTGGCCGTACAGTCGGTCATATGGTTGCAGAAGCACTCGGTATCCCCTTCTACGACAAAGATCTTGTGGATCATATCGCTATGGAATCCGGCTTCTCCCCCAAATTCATTGAAGAGCACGGAGAACACGCCCCCGGAAAAAGCCTGTTTTCTTATGCATTTGCCCACCACGGAATTCCCGGTGCGATCAGCGGACTTTCTACCGCAGACTTCCTTTGGAACATCCAGTGCAGCGTGATCCTGCAGCTGGCTGAAAAAGGACCCTGCGTAATCGTTGGCAGGAATGCTGACTACATACTCAAGGACCGTAAGGATTGCTTCCACACCTTTATTCACGCAGATAAGGAATTCCGCGCTGAGAGAATTGTGAGAATGTACGGCGAAACAGAAAAGAAGCCGGAAGCCCGTCTGCAGGAAAAGGATAAGCGCCGCAGCGTCAATTATCAGCACTACACCGGAAGGACCTGGGGTCAGTCTCAAAATTATGACATCAGCCTGAGCACCAGCGCCCTTGGCATTGAAAAATGCGCTCAGATCATTATCGATCTGGTAAACGAAAGTAAAGAGTAACAATAGCACTCCCCCGCTGAAACATTTCAGCGGGGGAGATTTTTATACCAAAGCGCCCTCGCCTTCTGCAATGTGAATATTCACTCCGTTGACTTCTACATTTTCATCGGCGCAAATCAGGATGTACTTCACACCGCCGATGATTCTTGTCTCGATCAGATCGCTCCGCTCCGGATTAACCTTAATGGAAACATCCGGTGTGTTGATCAAAAACTGCTTGTTGTTAATAATATTCTTGGGATGGAGCTCCGCCTCATAACCAAAGACAGAATCGTATTCCACACTGAATTTTGAAATATTTCTTTCCGGAACGCCGCTTTCCTTCAGCGCCTGCTTTACCTGCTCTTTTGAAATAAGCAACGGTTCTGCCACTTTACTTTCCTTGTGCAGCTCAATACACTGGCAAAGCTGCTCGTGGACTGTCTGGATCACATCCAGGCTGCAAGCCTCATCCAACGAGGTGGTCAGCAGTGCTTCAAAAGATTTTTTCTGCTCTGCTGCGGGCTTGGGCGGCTGGACGCAAAACAGTGCATCTACCAAGTCCGGGTGATTATCCTTCTGGCTATGGGTATAGTACAAGGCATTATAAATATTGGTTGCCCGGTCATCAAACGCCGGGAACAGGAAGCCGGCTTCCGGTGCGGACACCACATTGACCGCTCCCCCGTCCTGAAATGCCTTACTATCAGCGTCGTAATGCAAATTCGGTTTTGCCAGCTTTACAGGGCAGATGGCACACAGAAGATATGTATAGGTCTCACCGGATGCATCCGCCTGATTTTCCCCGTCCTTGCTCTTAAAGGGAACATCGTAGCTGTCGCAACCGATCAGAATCAGAAAACCTTCCGGGAATGTAATGGTATCGATGATCTTACGGTATAGCGCCTGGCGCTTATCTGCGTCCTTTAATCCACTGCTGCGCAGCTCCATCAAAAGCTTATGCTCCGGAGAATCCGCAACCTGCGCTGTGCGGAAAGTAATATCAATCAAATTCTTTCCTACGCCACCGGACAAAGTGCGTTTCAAAAGACCAAAGTACTTTTCAGCCTCGTTTTCAGACATCATA
>JAZQDL010000051.1:0-17186 GCA_045546835.1 Faecousia sp. | reverse complement strand
GCTGTTGACTCCGAAGTTTGTCTCAAGGCTACCGGCGACGGTACGGTTATGGCAGTCTCCGCAGATGAGATCACCATTAAGTACGACGACGGCGATGTGCAGACCTATAAGCTGACCAAGTTTGCCCGCTCTAACGCCGGCACTTGTGTCAACCAGCGTCCCATCGTGGTGCAGGGCGAGCGTGTGACCAATCAGCAGATCATTGCTGACGGTCCTTCCTGCTCCGGCGGCGAAGTGGCTCTGGGTAAGAATGTCCTGATCGGCTTCGTTACCTGGGAAGGCTACAACTACGAGGACGCCATCCTCCTTAACGAGCGTCTGGTCCGCGAGGACGTGTTCACCTCCATCCATATCGAGGAGCACGAGACTGAGGCTCGTGACACCAAGCTCGGACCTGAGGAGATCACCCGTGATATCCCCAATGTGGGCGAGGATACCCTGAAGGATCTGGACGAAAACGGTATTATCCGGATCGGCGCAGAGGTTCGTTCCGGTGACTATCTGGTCGGTAAGGTTACCCCCAAGGGCGAGACCGAGCTGACTCCCGAGGAAAGATTGCTCCGTGCGATCTTCGGCGAAAAGGCAAGAGAAGTCCGGGATACCTCTCTGAAAGTGCCTCACGGTGAGAGCGGTATCGTTGTGGATGTTAAGGTATTTACCAAGGAGAACTCCGATGAGCTGGCTCCCGGTGTTACCAAGTCTGTCCGTGTTTATATTGCCCAGAAGCGTAAGATCTCTGTGGGCGATAAGATGGCAGGTCGTCACGGTAACAAGGGCGTTGTCTCCCGCGTTCTGCCTGAAGAGGATATGCCCTTCCTGTCTGATGGCACACCCCTGGATGTGGTGCTGAACCCCCTGGGCGTGCCTTCCCGTATGAACATCGGTCAGGTGCTGGAAGTTCACCTGGGCTACGCCGCAAAGGCACTGGGCTGGAAGGTTGCTACCCCTGTGTTTGACGGTGCTGACGAGAAGGACATCCGTGAAACTCTGCAGCTGGCAGGCCTCCGTGAGGACGGCAAGACCGTTCTGTACGATGGCCGTACCGGCGAACCCTTTGATAATCTGGTAACCGTCGGTTACCCCTATTATCTGAAGCTGCACCATCTGGTTGACGACAAGATCCACGCCCGTTCCACCGGTCCGTACGCACTGGTTACCCAGCAGCCTCTGGGCGGTAAGGCTCAGTTCGGCGGTCAGCGTTTCGGCGAAATGGAAGTTTGGGCACTGGAGGCTTACGGCGCTGCCTATACCCTGCAGGAGATCCTGACTGTTAAGTCCGACGATGTGACCGGTCGTGTCAAGACCTATGAAGCCATCGTTAAGGGCAGCAATATTCCCAATCCCGGCGTTCCCGAATCCTTCAAGGTTCTGGTTAAGGAGCTGCAGGCTCTGTGTCTGGATATCCGTGTGCTGGATGAAACCGGCAACGAGATCGAGCTGAAGGACGAGGATGACGAGGAAGAGATCATCTATGCTTCCGAGGTAGGAAGCCAGTATGTGGGCAATGCCGACGAGGTGCTGGATGCCGGCTTCGTGATCGATGAGGACGGTCCGGAAGATATTATGAATATGTGCAGTGACGAAGATGTTACTGACGACTATGAAGACTAAGGAGGCGATACAATGGCAGATGCAACATTTGATGCAATTAAAATTGGCATTGCTTCTCCGGATATGATCCGGCAGTGGTCCTTCGGCGAGGTCAAAAAGCCGGAGACCATCAATTATCGCACCCTGAAGCCGGAGCGGGACGGCCTGTACTGTGAAAAGATCTTTGGACCTACCAAGGACTGGGAGTGCCACTGCGGTAAGTATAAGAAGATCAAGTATAAGGGTAAGGTCTGTGACCGCTGCGGCGTTGAAGTCACCAAGGCTAAGGTCCGCCGTGAGCGTATGGGCCACATCGAGCTGGCAGCACCCTGCAGCCATATCTGGTACTTTAAGGGCATTCCTTCCCGTATGGGTCTGATCCTGGATATCAGCCCGAAGGTTTTGGAAAAGGTTCTGTACTTTGCTGCTTATATCGTCACCGATCCCGGCGATGCGCCCTTGGCGCTGAACCAGGTGCTCAGCGAGAAAGAGTACCGGGATATGCGGGAAAAGTACGAGGACGATTTCAAGGCTGGAATGGGTGCAGAGGCTGTTAAGGAGCTGCTGCAGGGAATCGATCTGGACCAGCTTAGTGAGCAGCTGCGTGAGGAACTGAAAACTGCTTCCGCTCAGAAGAAGCTGCGCATTGTAAAGCGCCTTGAGGTTGTTGAGGCATTCCGGGAGTCCGGTAACGATCCTGCCTGGATGGTTATGGATGTTCTGCCTGTGATTCCGCCGGATATCCGTCCTATGATCCAGCTGGACGGCGGCCGTTTTGCAACCTCCGACCTTAACGACCTGTACCGCCGTGTTATCAACCGTAACAACCGCTTAAAGCGGCTGATCCAGCTCCACGCACCTGACATCATCATCCGCAACGAAAAGCGGATGCTGCAGGAGGCTGTGGACGCCCTGATCGATAATGGCCGCCGTGGCCGTGCCGTTACCGGTGCAAATAACCGTGCGCTCAAGTCCCTTAGTGATATGCTTAAGGGTAAGCAGGGCCGTTTCCGTCAGAATTTGCTTGGTAAGCGTGTTGACTACTCTGGCCGTTCCGTTATCGTCGTCGGTCCTGAGCTGAAGCTGTACCAGTGCGGTGTGCCGAAGGAAATGGCAATCGAGCTGTTCCGGCCCTTCGTTATGAAGAAGCTGGTTGCAGACGGCTTGGCAAGCAACATTAAGTCCGCCAAGAAGATGATCGATAAGGGTAAGCCTGAAGTTTGGGATGCACTGGACGATGTCATTAAGGACCGTCCTGTGTTCCTCAACCGTGCACCTACTCTGCACAGACTGGGTATCCAGGCATTTGAGCCGGTGCTGGTGGAAGGCCGCGCTCTGAAGCTGCACCCCTTGTGCTGTACCGCATTTAATGCCGACTTTGACGGCGACCAGATGGCTATCCACGTACCGCTGTCTGCAGAGGCACAGGCAGAAGCCAGAATGCTGATGCTCTCTTCTAATAACCTGCTGCGTCCTCAGGACGGCAAGCCGGTTACTGTTCCTACACAGGATATGATCCTGGGTGCTTACTACCTGACCTATACCCGTCTGGGCAAGGCTGAAAAGGGCGCAGAAACTGTATTTGTGACCGATGCAGGCGATACAAACCTGCCTGTAGGCGAAGTTGTAGATGCCGACGAGTTCCTGGCAGCTAACAAGCTGGCAAAGAGCGAGGGTAAGGCACAGGCCACCTTCCGCCCGGTTCTCAACTACTCCAGCGTGGATGAAGCAATTACCGCTTATACCCACGGCGATGTGGGTCTGCACGCACCTATTCGTGTCCGTTACTGCAAGGAGATCGACGGTGAAGTTCGCAGCAAGGTTATCAACGCCACTGTGGGCCGCCTGATCTACAACGAGCCGATCCCACAGGATCTTGGCTTTGTGGACCGCAGCAATCCCGATCACGCCTTTGATCTGGAGGTTGACTTCCTGGTCGACAAGAAGCAGCTGGGTAAGATCATCGACAAGTGTATCCGTAAGCACGGCTTTACCATTGCTACTGAGATGCTGGACCGCATTAAGGCTTTGGGTTATAAGTTCTCCACAAAGGGCGCTATTTCTGTTTCCATTGCAGATATGGTGGTTCCTGAGATCAAATATCAGCTGGTGAAGGATGCCGAGGCTAAGGTGGTCGAGATCGAAAACTTCTACCGCAAGGGCTTCATCACCAACGAGGAGCGGTACCGTCTGGTGGTTCAGCAGTGGGAAAAGACCACCGCTGATGTTACCGGCGCTCTGCAGGGCAACCTGGATGAGTTCAACCCCATCTATATGATGGCTGACTCCGGCGCCCGTGGTTCTATGGCGCAGATCCGTCAGCTGGCAGGTATGCGTGGCTTGATGGCGGATACCGCAGGCCGTACCATTGAGATCCCTGTTAAGGCAAACTTCCGTGAAGGCCTTAGTGTTCTGGAGTACTTTATTTCCTCCAGAGGTGCCCGTAAGGGTATGACCGATACTGCTCTGCGTACCGCTGACTCCGGTTACCTGACCCGTCGTATGGTGGACGTTTCTCAGGAAGTCATTATCCGCGAGCATGAGTGTGGCACCAAGAACGGCATTTGGGTGGGCGCAGTTTACGACAAGAACGGCGATGTGATCGATACCTTCGGCAACCGTATCCGTGGTCGTTACCCGGTCAACGATGTACTCCATCCCGAAACCGGTGAGCTGATCCACTCCAAGGACGTTATGATGATGCCCGAGGATGCTGCTAAGTTTGAGGCAGCCGGCATCGAGAAGATCTATATCCGTACCATTTTGGGCTGCCGTGCAAGAAGCGGTGTTTGTGCCCGCTGCTACGGTATGAACCTGGCTACCTCCAAGGAAGTTGACCTGGGCGAAGCCGTTGGTATTATCGCTGCACAGTCCATCGGTGAGCCTGGTACGCAGCTGACCATGCGTACCTTCCACTCCGGCGGTGTTGCTGGTGACGATATTACTCAGGGTCTGCCCAGAGTTGAAGAACTGTTCGAAGCACGCCGTCCTAAGAAAATGGCTCAGATCTCCGAGGTTACCGGTGTTGTTGCCATTGACGACAGCCATCGCACTGCTCTGCGTAACATTACTGTTACTGCTGAGGACGGCGAGGTTAAGACCTATCAGGTGCCCTATTCTGTGGGTCTGAAGGTGCAGAACGGCAAGACCGTCCAGAAGGGTGAGCCCATCACCGATGGTGCTCTGTATCCCCAGGATGTGCTGCGCATCTCCGGTGTTGAGGCGGTTCAGGATTATCTGGTGCAGTCTGTTCAGGCTGTGTACCGTCAGCAGGGCGTTGAGATCAACGATAAGCACATCGAGGTTATTATCCGTCAGATGATGCGTAAGGTTCGCATTGACGATCCCGGCGACAGCACTATGCTGGTTGGCTCTGTGGTAGACTCCTTCGTATTTGAAGATGCAGCCGCCGCAGTTCAGGCACGGATCGATGCAGGCGAGGAGGATCTGCGCCTGCCCGAGGCATCTGCAGTGCTGATGGGTATTACCAAGGCTTCTCTGGCTACAGATTCCTTCCTGTCTGCCGCATCCTTCCAGGAGACCACCAAGGTCCTGACCGATGCTGCAATCAAGGGTAAGGTGGACCATCTGGTTGGCCTGAAGGAGAATGTCATTATCGGTAAGCTGATCCCCGCAGGCTCCGGTCTGATGCCTTATCGGGATTTCCAAACCAATGAAGCTCCCACTGAAGAAGTAACCGAATAATTCAATAAAAATAGCCGCTATCTTTTTGATAGCGGCTATTTGCTGAAACCGGCAAATTTCTGTTTACCGAACAGATTTCCTAACACGCACGTCATTGCGAAACCAGTCCGCAGACTGGTTGTGGCAATCCGTTTTCCTAATAGAAAATCTTTGTTTTCGCAATGTTTTTGGGGATGCGGTTTGCCACGCCCCGTAGGGGCTCGCAAAGACGTGGAGATACGATAGTTGGGCTTGTAGGGCGTGGGTTCTACTCTCGCCGTCTGCTGTTTTGGGGTTCGATGCCCCAAAACAGCAGCAGCATTACAATTTGAAAGTGCGGTAGCGGCGGGAGTAGACCCCCCGCCCTACGGTATATCAGTTCGATAAACAGAAATTTGAAAAATAAAGAAGCCGGTGCAAAACGCACCGTCTTTTTATTATGTACTTATCGTCTCAAGTTTTCAATAATGGTAGTAACGCCCTGGCCACCGCCGCAGCAGGAGGTAAACAGACCGTACTTGCCGCCTCTGCGCTCCAGTTCTCGCATTGCAAACATTGCAACACGGCCGCCGGATGCACCGTTGGGATGACCGAAGGAGATCGCACCGCCGTTGACATTCCAGCGCTCCATATCGATTGTCTTGCCGGTGAGCTGCTCAATATTGCGGATCACACCCAGGTTCTGTGCGGCAAATGCCTCGTTGCACTCCCAGATGTCAATGTCATCCACAGTCAGACCAGCCTTATTCAGCGCATCAATACTTGCCTTTACAGGGCCAAGGCCCATATACTTGGGATCAAGGGCGCAGTTGCCTGCCATTACAAACCGGGCATAGGGTGTATAACCAAGCTCAGCAGCCTTTTCCTCGGTCATCAGCAGCAGCATTGCCGCACCGTCGTTTCTGCCGGATGCGTTGCCGGCTGTGGTGACACCGCCGGGCTGCACACTGCGCAGTGCGGCAAGACCTTCCATTGTGGTGGAGGGACGGAGGAACTCGTCCTTGTCGAAAAGGATCTCAGGGGTCTTCCGGGTAGCGGGGATGGTGACCGGAATAATCTCGTCCTTGAAATAACCCTTTTCGGTAGCAGCTGCTGCCCGCATCTGGCTGCGGTAGGCAAACTCGTCACACTCCTGACGGGTGATGCCGAACTGCTTTGCCACATTTTCTGCAGTGGTGATCATATCGCAGTTGTCCTCGGGAATGTGGGAAAGGACCTGGGGAATGGGCATAGGGGGGATCAGCTTGTAGGGCTCATTGCACATAGAGAACTTGGCGAACAGCTGGCTGTAGGACTCAGAACCGCCGGCGATCATAATATCCGCAGTGCCGATCATAATGGCAGCCGCTGCGTGGTTAATGGAATCGATGGCAGAGCCACACTGGCGCTCTACAAAGCTGGTCCAAACATCATAACCCAGCTTGGAACGGAGAACTGCCAGCCGGGCAGGACCTGCAGTCTGATGATCGTGGAGGGCACAGCCCAGATAAACACCGTCAACCTTACCACCCCGCTCCAGAACCTGCGTCTTGTCCAGAAGACCGTCAATGGCAAAGGCAGCAAGCTCGGACATACTGAACTGGCGAAGGCTGCCGCCCATCTTACCAAAACCGGTACGCACGCCGTCAACAATAACCACATTGCGCATAGAAATACACCTCTAATTGTAAAAATATTTAGGCAAACACCTACAAAGAGTGTAGCATAGGGACAAATATTTGTCAACAAATCTGGGGCAATTAAAAAGATTTAGCAATAATAAACAAATATTCCGAAAAATAAAAGGTTGCAGGAAAGGAATACCGATCAAAATGCAGAATTTGCAAAATATTTGCTTTTCTCGTTGACACACCCTTTGTTCCACCTTATAATGTTGGCGTAATATTACCTAAGGAGGAATACTATGGGTAAACCGTTAGAAGGTATTAAAGTTTTGGAGCTTGCAACCTTTGTTGCAGCACCGTCCTGCGCAAGACTCCTTGCAGATTTGGGCGCAGAAGTCATAAAGGTTGAGCGTCCGGGTGGCGATGATTGGCGCCGCTCCGGTATCAGCTATGTTCCGGAGCGCTTCAGCGATCAGGAAAATCCTGTTTTTGATATTTATAATACAGGCAAAAAGCTGATCGCTTTAGATCTGAAAAATCCGGAGGGACTGGAAGCCTTCCATAAGCTTCTTGCCTGGGCAGATGTATTTGTCACCAATGTCCGTCCCGCAGGCTTGAAGCGGCTGGGCCTTTCCTATGAGGACCTGAAGGAGAAATATCCCCAGCTGATCTATTCCATTGTGCTTGGCTACGGCGAAAAAGGACCGGATGCGGATAAGCCTGCCTTTGATGTGACAGCTTACTGGTCCAAGAGTGGTTTTCTGCGTGATCTTTCTCCGCTTAACGATCCGGAGACTTACACGCCCATCAATGCCCCTGCGGGCATTGGCGATACGGTCACCGGCTATCTTCTGATGGGAGAGATCTGTGCTGCACTGTATAATCGCGATAAGACCGGAAAGGGAGACTATGTAGTTTCCAGTCTGTACCATAACGGCATTTTCACAATGGGCAGTATGAATATTGTGACGCAGAAACCCTTTGGCGTGATCTATCCCCGCAGCCGTGTAAACCACGGCTCTATCGATGGAAACTACCGATGTGCTGACGATGAGTTCATCTATCTTGCAACAGTTTCCCCTGCAAAGACCCTTCCGGGTATTTATGACATGATCGGAAGGCCGGAACTGATGAACGACCCCAGATTTGATACGGCGGAGAAACGCTGGGAAAACCGAAAGGAATATTTTGATTTGCTCGGTGCGGCGTTCCGAACAAAAACCAGTGATGAGTGGCTGAAACTTGCCGAGGAACTGGATGTTCCTATGGTGCGGATGAATCACTTCGGCGAGGTGTCTGAGGATGAGCAGGCTTGGGCAAACGGTTACTTAGAGCATGTGGAATTCGCTAACGGACGGGTGGATGTTATGCCCAGAAGTCCCATCGAGATGGCATCCCTGCCCGAACTGAAAACCGTTCCCGCACCCCTGATCGGCGGGGATGGCAGGGAAGTGCTGAAGGATCTGGGCTACTCTGAGGAGAAGATCGAGGCAATGATCGCCTCCGGCATCGTCACCGTCCAGGAAAACTGAAAAAAATAGGGGCGGCAATCTGCCGCCAGTCTAAAAATGTAGGGGCGGCAATCTGCCGCCCGCAAAAAAAAATGTAGGGGCGGCAATCTGCCGCCCACCAAAAAATGTAGGGGCGGCAATCTGCCGCCCGTTTAAAAGAAATCAATAAGGAGAAATGAATTATGTATGATTTTAGCAACAAATATGTAGTGGTAACCGGTGCAGGCAAGGGCATCGGCAGAGTGATCGCAGAGCGCTTTATTACTGAGGGCGCTGCCGGCGTTGCAATGCTTGACTATGATGAGGCCCTTGTTAAGGCAACTGCCGCAGAGCTTGACCCCACCGGCAAGATCGCCCTTGCGATCAAGTGCGATGTGTCCAAGGAGGACAGTGTAGCAGAAGCCTTCAGGATCATCTATGCGCAATTCGGCAGAGTAGATGTTCTTGTGAACAACGCAGGTATTACAAGAGATGCTATTTTCCATAAAATGACCCCTGCTCAGATGCATCAAGTTATGGATGTGAACTTCTTCGGTACTTATAACTGCATCTACCAGGTGGTTCCCGGGATGCGTGCCCAGGGCTACGGCAAGATCGTCAACATTTCTTCCACATCCTCCTTCGGAAATCCCGGACAGGCAAACTACAGTGCCTCCAAGGCAGCAATGGAAGGTATGACCAGAACCCTGGCGATGGAGTTGGGCAGAAAGAATATCCAGATCAACTGCATTCTGCCCGGAAACATCGACACAGAGATGATGCGCGCTGTACCGGAACAGATTCTGGCAAATGTGATCAAAAATGCGCCTCTGCAGCGGCTGGGCGATCCTAAGGAAATCGCTGCTCTGGTGGCGTTCCTGAGCAGCGATGAAGCATCCTATGTTTCCGGCACCAGTATCGTATGCAGCGGTGCTTCTGTTGTCCACTAAGATTTTGTCAGATCTTTTTTATCCACTTCCGCAATCATATCAAGGGTTATGCGCTTTTGGGCAAGAACGCTGTACATAAAGTAGTTGTTCCTTGTGTCCAGATCCTTGCGCATATCCTTAAAACTGAACAGAATGTCCGCTGGGTACGCCCGGCGGCACTGGCCGGGGGTAATGCCTGCATATTTCAGGAATACCCGGTTAAAGTGGTTGACCGAGGAAAAACCACACATTTCGGATACCTGCGGCAGAGCTGATCGCTATACACGATCAGCTCTGCCGCCTTGCGGATGCGGATCATATTCAGGCAGTCCAGGATCGTCTGCTTGGTATCCTTTTTGAAGGCTACGCACAGATAGTTTTTGTTGTAGTCCATAGTGGCAGCCAGAGCATCCTACCTTTCGTTTTGTTATTTATAAATAGTAATAGTATGTTGCAAATGTTTTTAGGAGGCGTAATACTATGGAAATCAAAAAAATTGCCGTCATCGGCGGAGGTCTGATGGGCCGGCAGATCGCACTGTGCGCAGAGCAATCAACGGCTGCGACACCGCCATCTATGACCTGACTTATACGATTTTGAAGGCAAGATACGAAGAGACCGGTGTCAAACCCGATATGTACGATCTTTACGAGCTAATGGTCAAGGAAGGCCGCCTGGGCCGCAAAACAGGCCACGGCTGGTACGATTACGAATAATCACAAGGGCGCGTTCAATTGAACACGCCCTTGTTGCCGTAACCGCCACATTTCTGTTTATCGGTTGGCTATTGTAGGGCGGGGGCTTGCTCCCGCCGTCTGGGGTTTTAGGGTTCGATGCCCTAAAATCCAAGCTATATTATAATTTGATGGTGCGGCAGCGGCGGGAGCAAGCCCCCCGCCCTACGATACAATAGTTCGTCAAACAGAAATTTAATCATCGGTTACTTAGGTCGTCTCCTTGACAAATTGGTGCAGTTCGGTCATAATAAAGCAAATCAGAACTGCGTGCAGGAGGATAGCGGTGAAATGAAAACGAAACGAATATTAAGCCTGATACTGGCAATTTGCCTGTGTCTGACAGCGGCACTGCTGGTAACACCCCAGGCACAGGCGGCGGGATATTTCACAGAAAACGATGTGCGCAATGTGGAGAGCACCATTTTGTCTAATCCGGCACACGCCGCCTATGTAAATTCTATGATGCGCTATCACATCCTGTCGCCGGATAATAATTACAGAATCGGCAGAAACCTGGAAAACGGCGCAAGTGTGGTGTTCTTCTTCGACGGCTGCAGCGATAATGTGGATGACCCCGTTTACGGAGATTATAATAACTACCACCTGTCTGCCTATTGTGCAGTGGTTCAAAAGGTGGAAGGTGTCCCAAAGGTCGTTTTCGAGTCCGAAAACTGCACCACCATTCCGGACAATCCCAGAGATATCAGCTTTAATGAGAATATGGCAGTACCCACCCTTCTGGACGGCATCTATAATATTGTTTCCACAAACCATAAGGGCAGATACGCAGCCTTGAATATCTGTGATCAAAGCTATGCTTCCTCACCTGTGATCCGATGTGACGATAATATCAGCTACATAGACTCCTCCGTTGGCATTAACATCCACGCCCGCAGATATTTTCCGGGTGTGCCGGAAAACGGCGTGACTTCCGAAACCTACAACTCCACCGGCTGCTTGAATGTGGGGCTGATCGGGGGTAGCTGGAAGGAATATAACGATTTTATTTACACAGTTCTGGGTGTTTCCAATGCCATCGTAACCACACCGGACGAGGACGGTGAATGGACTCAATGCCAGCAGCATCTGGATAAGGGCGTAGTGGTGGTGGACCGCTCCCAGTATAAGACCCAGCTGGCAGCCATCTATGGGGATGATAACAGCCATACTGCAACCCAGCTGGTCTCGGAAATCACTGCCGGTACGGATCGTATTAATGCAAATCGGAATACGATTTTTAACGATATCCGTTCTTCCGATTGGCAATTTACAGCAGCAGAATATGCAGTAGAAAACAATCTGATGGCAGGCAAGGGAACGGATACCTACGGCAGAATTATCTTCGATCCCAACAGTCCCATTTCCCGTGAGGAATTTGTGCAGGTGCTTTACAATGCAGAAGGAAAGCCCTCTGTGAGCATAGCCAACAATTTCCCGGATGTGAAGGATACCTGGTACAAGAATGCTGTCCTCTGGGCAAACGAGGTGGGCATTGCCAGCGGTATGGGTAACGGCAGCTTTGGCGTAGGCCAGAACATCACCCGTCAGGACCTGGCGCTGATGCTTTATAAGTATGCAGCAATGAAGAATCTGGATTTGACTGCACCAGAGGGTGAGATCAATCAGTATGCAGACGGCAGTAAAGTCTCCGGCTATGCCCAGACCGCAATGAACTGGGCAGTCAAGAACCGCGTTCTCAGCGGCAAGGGCAATAAGGGTGAACCCATTTCCACCTTCCATCTGGACCCCGCCGGCACAGCCACCCGGGCAGAATGCGCAGCAATGCTGAAAAATTTTATGACAGCCTTTAGTCTGTAAGGAAAAATGAGCGTGCAGCCGCACGCTCATTTTTTGGACACCCCGGGAGGGGTGTCCCTACGAATATTTATCCATGTTGCGCAGGACATTTTTCAGTTCCATTTTTTGGATATCTGTGATACAATGAAAAAAAGCCTTGGAGGGATGCTATGAAACGCAGCGTAAAAGAAATTTGTGCTAGGCTGGTAATTTTGCTGGTAGGGCTGACAATTGCTCATCTGGGCGTTACTCTGTTTTTGCTGACAGAGCTGGGATCTGACCCCTTTAATGTGTTGGTGCAGGGTATTTGCCGCACCCTCCAGAAAATTCCTTTTCTGAAGCTCCTCTCTCACGGCGATACCCATATTGCAATGTGTTTTCTGATTATGGCGATCATTCGGTTTGTGGATAAATCTTATATTAAGCTGGGAACGATCGTGTGTATGCTCTTCGGCGGACCGATCATTGATATGTTTACCGCCCTGTTGGGTGGGGTCATCCACCCGGGAAATCCGCTGGTCGTACGGCTGCTGATATTGGCTGCTGGCTGCGTGATCCTTGCCTTTGGTATGACCATCGTTATGAAATCCGATGCAGGTGTTGGCCCCAACGATCTGGTAGCTATCTCCATCAGCGACAAATTAAAAAAGAAATTCGGCATTGTCCGTGTGATCGTAGATGTAAGCTTTGTGGCGATCGGCTTTGCCCTTGGCGGCGTGCTGGGCGTAGGTACAGTGATCTGCGCATTCCTCGTAGGTCCGGTGGCGGAACTGTTTTTGCCTTTACAGGAGAAATGGATCACTTGGTTGATCTCAAAAACAAAAGGAGTTAAGAATGATGGAATTAAAAATTGACAAGACCATTTGCAGCGATTGTCAAAAAGATACGGGCTATTTCCAAATCGCATCCGGCTACATCTCTGAAACAGTACTCCTGTTTGAAAAAGAGAATGTGATTGCCCGGGTGCAGGCAAAAGGACAGGTGGCGTTTTATAACCGGAATGGAGAGCTTCTGGCATCCGGTGAAGTGCCGGCAGAAACAGGCGGCAGAGAACTCTACGAGGAGCTTTCCTGCCGGATAGAAGCAGGAAAAATTTTGCTGCTTTTCCCCATTTATCAGTGGATCGATACCTATCCCAATTGTGACGGTGAAAATGACCGCTGGGTCACAAAGCGGGTGAGCGCACACACCCTGATCTTTGATATGGAGCAGAAAACAGTTATTGTAGCATAAAATATCGCCCATTTACGGACTGTAAATGGGCGATAAACGATACATATTGTATCATAGCAACGGACGCGTTTGCGTCCGTTGCTATCTTAAACCAATAGCGCTAATAGCTCCTCCGGGGTCTGTGCAATGGCATAAGCACCGGCGGCGATCATATCCTCCACCTTGCCGTAGCCCCAAGCAACACCGATGGTTGGAATGCCGTGGCTGGCAGCACCGGTCACATCGAAGGCAGTATCGCCTACCATAACCGTATTTTCTGCCCCACCCACATACTCCAGCAAATAGGCGATCACATCGGATTTTTCGATTCGGCTGCGATCCATGGTTGCACCGCATACAAGCTCGAAATACTTGTTTAGATCAAAATGCTCCAGCACCCGGTTTGCCATCACTTCCGGCTTGGAGGTGGCAATAAACAGCCGGTTGCCGTTGGCGGTCAAAGCTTCCAATAGCTCCCGAATGCCGGGGTAGGGGGTATTCTCGTAAATGCCAACGGTGGTGTAGCGGCTGCGGAAAACCGCTACTGCGTTGTCACATTCCTCTGCAGGCACACCGAATTTCTGAAAAGTCTCATGCAGGGGAGGTCCTACAAACACCCGCATTTCCTCCCGACTGGGAACAGGCAATCCGTAATGACGCAATGCCAGTTCACAGCAGTTGATAATACCCTCACCGGAATCGGTGATCGTCCCGTCCAGATCAAATAGAACAACTTTTTTCTCCATAGCTTTTCCTCCTGCCTTTGATTGGATTATAACATAAATGATACTGTTAAGTAAATAACGAAATAAGTGCATATGATTTCTTGACTTTTTGGGAATCAAGTGGTATAGTTTCATAGACAAGGAGAGATGTCCGAGCGGTTTAAGGAGCTAGTCTTGAAAACTAGTGATGGGTCAAACCACCGTGGGTTCGAATCCCACTCTCTCCGCCAAAAAGAAGCACCCCGACAGGGGTGCTTCTTTTTGCGGGTAGAACTGGAGATTCGAATAATCTAAATGCAACGCGCCCTTGCTTGCTGAAAACTTGTAAAGTTTCTGTTTATCGAACTGTAGGGGCGACCCTTGCGGTCGCCCTAAACGCCTCCCTTGTGTAAAGGGAGGGGGACCGCGTTAGCGGTGGAGGGATTGCAAGGTATCGACAAATGACAATCCCCCAGTCATTTGCCTAAAATCGGCAAATGCCAGCCCCCTTTACACAAGGGGGCCATTGGTGGGCGACCGCAAGGGTCGCCCCTACAGCCTGATAAACAGAAATTTGACAGCAAAAGAGCCTGCTGCACTTTGCAACAGGCTCTATTTATTAGCGTTTCTTACCTTTTGGAGTTGCAATATGGTAGTAAATAAATCCCAATGTCATTCCAAACAGATTTAAAATCAGGTCATCGATATCGAAGCTGCCCAGCAGAGAAAATAGCTGCAAAAGCTCCACAAGGAAAATGCACAATGCGCAGGTGAAGAAAAACCGAAAGAAACCCCGCATTTTCAGCCATATCTTCGGCAGCAGCCAGCCGGCGGGGATAAACAAAAGCACATTACCGAACAGATTGATAAAGCAATGGGGGATCATTGCCACATTTGTGCGGTGATAGATCACACGCCAATAGTTCCGGATGGTCAAAAAGGGTGTCAGATTGATATTCTGCCGGAGCATTTGTTCATAGCTAAGACCCTCCACCCAGCCGTAGGAGCGACCAAACAGCAGCCACAGCATTGTACCGCAGTACACTAGGAACAGAAAGCGGATGAAAGGGGAGCGGGTGTCCTTGCGTCTGCCCATATCAGCGCCGTCCTTTCTTTGGTACAGGCTTTTTTGCAGCCGTTTTAGCAGCAGGCTTTTTGAGGAAAGGCTTCGGGGGCATCGGTCGCTTGTCAGTTCTTGGGGGAACGGCACGGATCAGACATTTTGGACCGGAACCGATCAGGTCCTCCCGGTGTGCCTTCAGAAGTGCCTCCCGGACCAGATAGTAGTTTTTTGGATTACGGTACTGGATCAGTGCCCGCTGCATTGCCTTTTCGTGGGGATCGGTGGGTACATAGACCCGTTCCATTGTTCTGGGGTCAAGACCTGTGTAGTACATCACAGAGGAAAGGGTAGAGGGGGTGGGATAGAAATCCTGCACCTGCTCCGGATTGTAACCCATATCCCGGATGTATTCTGCCAGCTCGATTGCTTCTTTTAAGGTAGAGCCGGGGTGGCTGGACATCAGATAGGGCACAAGGAACTGATTCATTCCGTACTGCTTGTTAAGACTGAAATATTTGTCCACAAACCGGTTATAAACGGCGTTTCTCGGCTTACCCATCCGGGAAAGGACCGCATCAGACACGTGCTCCGGCGCAACCTTCAGCTGACCGGAGATATGGTGTTGCACCAGCTCCTTGAAGAAGGTGTCTTTTTTGTCAGCCAAAAGATAGTCAAACCGGATGCCGCTGCGCACAAAGACCTTTTTCACCCCCGGGAGCTTTCGGAGTTTGCGCAGGAGCGCCACATAATCAGAGTGATCTGCCCGCATATTTTTGCAGGGAGTGGGGTGCAGACACTGCCGCCCGCCGCAAGCCCCTTTCGTTAGCTGTTTTTCACAGGCGGGGTGGCGGAAGTTGGCGGTAGGGCCGCCCACATCGTGAATGTAACCCTTAAAATCCTTGTCCTTGATCATTATTTCTGCTTCTGCCAGAATAGACTCGTGACTGCGAGTCTGAATGATCCGACCCTGATGGAAGGTCAGGGCGCAGAAGGAGCAAGCACCAAAACAGCCCCGGTTACTTACCAGACTGAATTTCACTTCCTCAATGGCAGGCACACCCCCAGCCTTTTCATAAGAGGGATGATAAGTGCGCATATAGGGCAGGGCATAGACAGCATCCATTTCCTCGGTGGTCAGGGGCTTCTGGGGCGGGTTCTGCACGATGAATTCCTTGCCGTAAGGCTCGATCAGCCGCTTGGCAGTAAAGGGATCGCAGTTACTATATTGCAGACGGAAGCTTTCCGCATAGCTTCGTTTGCTGTTTTTCAGCTGCTCATAAGTGGGCAGTGTGATGGAAGGCAGACTGTCGTCTACTGCATCGGTGCGGTAAACAGTGCCGTCAATGTAGGTGATGTCCTTTACATCCAGTCCGGAGTTGAGGGCTTCCGCGATCTCCACAACGCTCTTTTCACCCATTCCGTACATCAGAAGGTCTGCCTGGGCATCCAGCAAAATGGAGCGCTTCAGGCTTTCGGACCAGTAGTCATAGTGAGTAAGACGGCGCAGGCTTGCCTCAATACCGCCAATGAGGATGGGCACATCCTTATAGGTCTGGCGGATCAGATTACAATAGACCACCGTGGCGTAATCCGGGCGCTTGCCCATCACACCACCGGGGGTGAAGGCATCGGTCTTGCGCCGGTGCTTGGTGACGGAGTAGTGGTTCACCATCGAGTCCATATTGCCGCCGGATACCAGAAAACCTAAACGGGGACGACCGTAGATGTCAATGGACTTGGGGTTTTTCCAGTCCGGCTGGGAAATGATACCAACTGTATAGCCGGCGTTTTCCAATACCCGGCTGATAATGGCGTGACCAAAGGAGGGATGATCCACATAGGCATCCCCGATCACATATACAAAGTCGAACTGGGCGATCCCCCGGTCGACCATATCCTGCTTGCAAATAGGAAGAAAGTCCATACAGAACCTCCGGTAGAGTTATAAAGCTATTATATCACGGTGTCCATAAAAAGGGAAGAGAAAAGGAAATTATATTAGCGGTTCTTATTTTTGTGTCATTGCGAACCAGTGCGCACACTGGTGTGGCAATCTCCGGGGTCAGTCCCGAACCGAAAAATATTCGAAAAAAACGAAAAAATAGGTTGACAAATGGTGTTTGCCGTGGTAATATACTCAGGCGGTCAGGCAAGACCTGCCCCAATTTAATATGCGCGAGTGGTGGAATTGGTAGACTCGCTAGATTCAGGTTCTAGTGTTCACTGCGGACGTGCGGGTTCAAGTCCCGCCTCGCGCACCAAGTCTTAATAGCTTGAACCTCTTTACCGTTGGTAAGATGTTCGGGCTATTTTGCTTTATTGAGGAATATAATAATTTTGAAAATACGGGTGGCATTTTTTAAGTGACTCCATATT
>JAZQDL010000050.1:0-4852 GCA_045546835.1 Faecousia sp. | reverse complement strand
AAGGTCATATCCGAACAGAATACGCGCTTTCCGGCTAAAGCGCCCTGACCGATCGGCGCTTTCCCGTAAAGGGTCTCACCTGCGTGCTTGACTGCCAGATGCAGTGCAGCAGTACCGCACGAAAGCGCCACGCCATATTTCATTTCCGCCTTCTGGGCAGCAATGCGCTCTACTTCATTGATATTCTCGCCAACCGTACTCATCCAATTGGTATCATACGCCTGCTGAACATACTTCATTTCATCACCGTGCATTGTCGGTGATGCAAGCCATATTCTGTTTTCAAACTTTTTCATTTCCATAAGCTTGATTCCTCAATTCATTTGTGCTCAAGGTTCGGTCACAGCCGCATTTTTTTGCTATCCGGTTTTAAACCTTTATGAGTTCTGGTTTCGTGAAAATTTCTTTATACTTCTGATCCTTTTCACCGATCCCGGCAGCTTCCGGATGGTAGGTCTGCACCATTTGTTCTACGATCTTAGAAATTTCACTGTCATTTCTATAGGCTGCTACCATCAGCTGCCGAAGCTGCACCAAAAACACATCCACATCAAAGGGGATGGGATTACCAATGTGGATCAGCTCATTGGCAGTCCTCTGCATACCTTCTTCAGCCATCAGCTTTTCTTCGTACAGCTTCTCGCCGGGTCTCAGACCGGTGTATTGAATCTGAATATCCACATCCGGCTTCATTCCGGACAGCTTGATCAAATTCCGTGCCAGTTCATCGATTTTTACCGGCGCACCCATATCCAGCACGAAAATCTCTCCGCCGCTGGCATAAGTGCCTGCTTGCATCACCAGGCTCACCGCCTCAGGGATCGTCATAAAATATCGAATCACATCAGGATGGGTAACCGTCACCGGGCCGCCCTTTTCGATTTGCTTCTTGAACAACGGGATCACAGAGCCGTTGCTTCCCAGCACGTTACCAAACCGCACAGCCACAAACTCGGTGCAAAAATTTTGCTTCTTGTTTTCCTGTGCCCCTTCCGGATCTTCTTGATGGGTAAAAAGCATAGGTAGATTCTTGGCAGATCCGGTCTTGACTGCCTTATCAAAGCTCTGGATCACCATTTCGCAAAGCCGCTTACTTGCGCCCATAATATTGGTGGGGTTTACCGCTTTGTCCGTGCTGATAAGCACAAAGCGCTTACAGCCGTGGATCATTGCCGCATAGGCAGTCTTATATGTACCGATCACATTGTTCTTGATCGCTTCACAGGGGCTTGCCTCCATCAGCGGCACATGCTTATGTGCTGCTGCGTGATATACGATATCCGGCTTATACTCAGCAAAAACACTGTTGATGCGCCGACTGTCACGAACAGAGCCAATCAGCACTTTTAAGTTCAAGCCGGGATATTCTCTCCGCAGTTCCTGCTCAATATCATAGGCATTGTTCTCATAAATATCGAAAACAATCAGCTGCCTGGGATGATGTGCTGCCACCTGACGGCACAGCTCGCTGCCGATGGATCCACCGCCACCGGTCACAAGAATGGTTTTGCCCTGAATATCTCTGTAGATTTCAGCCATATTTACTTTGATGATATCTCTGCCCAGAAGATCCTCCACAGCCACATCCTTCATATCTTTTACAGATACGCCTGTAACCATTTGATATACGCCGGGAAGATTTTTGATCTCACAGCCGGTCTCCTTGCAGATATTCAAGATATCACGCTTATCCTCTGCACTTGCGCTGGGAATTGCAACAAAGATTTTTTCAATCTGAAATTCTTTCGCCTTAACTAAAATATCTTCCCTGCTGCCTACAACAGGAATCCCATCAACATACCGTCCCCATTTATTGGGATTATCGTCGATAATGCAGCAAACTTTCATTTTTTCTTCCTGCATACGTGCGATATCCCGCAAAATACCCTGGCCTGCATTGCCTGCGCCTATCAGCATAACACGGACGGTCTTTCCATTTCTTCTGATTCGGTTTCTTTCCAAGAGAATAAATCGATAAGAAAAGCGAATGCCCAGGATCAGCATAAACTGTATGCCCATACCGATTACATAGTACGAAATAGGCATCCGAGCAAACAACAGTGTTATTCCTAAAATATGGAATAATGAGGTAATGGCCGAAGCGAACATCACCCGCACCAATTCACTGATGCTGGCAAAACGCCAAATGCTGTTATACAGCCGGGCATACCAGAACACCAGCAGACAGGTAACTGCATAGATCGGCGAAAACTTCAAAAAGGGAATCATATATTCCTCCCAGGGAATCTGGGAGAACATACAGTCAAACCGGAACCAAAGAGCCAGAAAATAGGAGGCATTTACAGCGAATACATCAAAGATCGCCAATAAAATTGCCATTATATGCCAGTGCTCAAACCGTTTGCTTAGCTTAGGTTTTTCACTCATAACCATTCTCCTGCAACACAGAGCAAGCTGCTCCGATTATTTTTCACCCACGACTTTCCGGGTTACACATTTTGTACATCTTTCTCTTTCACTTGCTGTAACGCTGTAGTTTGTCCACCCTCGATTCCTTGGGTGCTTTCCGGAATAAACAAGACTTTCACAGTTGCAAGCATCAACCGCAGATCCTCAATCACCGACATATGGTTAATATACATCAGATCCATTTTTAATTTATCATAGGGCTCTGTGTTGTACTTTCCATAAATCTGCGCGTATCCGGTCAGACCTGCCTTTACCTGCAAACGCAAACCGAAAGAAGGAATTTCCGCTTCATATTGTGCAGCAATTTCCGGACGCTCCGGACGGGGACCAACGATCGTCATATCGCCCTTTAGTATATTAAACAGCTGCGGAAGTTCATCAACGCGGATCTTTCGGATAATCCTTCCGATGGGTGTTATCCGATCATCATTCTTTGTGGAAAGCTGTGCTACTCCATCCTTTTCCGCATCGGTACGCATACTGCGAAATTTCAGAATCTCGAACTCTTTCCGATTTTTCGTCAAACGGATCTGCTTATAAAATACAGGCCCGTGATCGTGCAGTTTGATTGCCAGGGCTGTAGCCAACATAACAGGACTTGTGATAATAATTGCCAACAAAGATGCTGCAATATCAATCAGCCTCTTCAGTGCCAAATACTCCAAATGGGGTTTTGCCTCCTGGATTCTCATAATGGGCACATTAAATGTCTGCATGTGCTCTGCACCTGCAGTGATCAAATCGCCTATATGAGGCTGTATATAACACTGTGCGTTATTCTTTATGCAATATTTAGCCACAGCATTTCTTGTGTTCATTTCCAAGTCTGTTACAAAGACTGCCTCTGCCCCCTGCAGGTCTCTTAGAAGCTGCTGGCAGTTTTCCGGCTGTTTTATGTATTTGATCACTTGAAATTTCATGTCGAAATACTTGATTTCGTCAAATTTCTGCAGCTCCTTATCGTTGCAATATACAATTACAGTCTTTTTCGGCTTGTTCAAAATAAAATACAGTCGATTGGCAGCCACACACCAAACAACGCTCCAAATCACCTGAACCACTACTGTAACGATTAGTGGCAAAGGACCGACAAGTCGCATATTGATAGCTACTACCGCCAAATATGCGATCATCGCAGATAAAAGTGCTGTAAGCGCTTGAGAATGGATCATCTGTGAAACGCGATAGGATCCCACCATCAGTGCATTGTAGATTCTGTCCAGCATAATTACTACGACCACATACAAAAGTGTAACGACCGCAATATACTCTGCAAACTGCAGTCTCCCAAGTTCAGGTGCATAGTGAAAGCTCCAGCACAGGCTAAACAACACGGTTGTAATTAACACATTCAGCCCTTTTAACGCTCTCATAATAAGTATCTTCCACATTTTCCCACCTACCCTTATTCTCAACTTTTTAATCCTTTGTTGCCTCCCGGAAGATTCTCCGGCTGCGGCGGGACAGCTCTTCAAGCACATCCTCCATACCCTTCTTCTGAAGGTATTCCACCGCCTGACCAAGGTTTTGCGGTCTGGATGTATTGTTATGGCAGTCCGAGCCGAGGAGCTGGACCATTCCGCTATTGAGCAGCCGCCGGGCTTGTCCCCGGCTGGAAAAATGCAGCAGCCGTGCAGCATTCATCTGCACTAAGATCTCCTGGTCCAGAAGCCGGTCCAGTATTTCCTTGTCCTGCATAGGCAGATACCGCTCAATATGGGCAAGGATCGGTGTGATGCCCCGGACATTACTGATGCCTCGCACAGTGCGGATCACCTCATCTCCCCATTTGTGGAACGGCATTTCTAAGAGCAGATATTGGGATTGACCGATGCACAGCTTGTTCAGGTCCTCCTGATAGCATATTCCCGGCCGGTAAGCCACCTCTGCGCCCATACAAAGCTGAGGCACAGGACCGCTTTCCTTTTCCAGCGCTTTATATAATTCCTGCTCCGCAGCATCCCGGCGCACCAAAAATTCATCCGCCGTTTCAACGGGATAATAATGGGGCGTGACACACATTTTCCGGATGCCCTGTTCGTAGCTGGTGCGAAGCAGCCGTACTGCCTCCTCAGCTGTCCGGCAGCCGTCATCCATCCCGGGTAAAATATGACTGTGAAGGTCGCAAAAAGAATAGCTCTTTTCCATATCTGCCTGCCTCCTGTCTCATTTTTCAGCTGTGAGTTTCCATTGCAGACAATTTTGCTATTCTATTTTATCTCATTTCTCCCTAAATTGCAACCAAAATTGCAAAAAAAGACATTTGTTCTCCAGCCATTTTTTGGTAATATCAACGGGGATTGTATTTTTTTCGGGTCTATGCTAAAATAATAGCAAGATTTCCCTGCACAAGCGATCGAACTTTGCAGAATTTGGAGGATACATTTATGCTTGAGCGCACTTATGCAGACTATGCCTGGGA
>JAZQDL010000049.1:0-5531 GCA_045546835.1 Faecousia sp. | reverse complement strand
CAACCTGCCCAAGGCAGAGCGCTGCGGCATTCTGGACGAGAGCTTCCGGGGAAAAGTGCATATTTATGTGCTGAACTTTATGAAGATCCTGACGGAAAAAGGCTATATGCGCCAGTTTTCCGACTGCTGCAAGGCATACCGGGAGCAGTATAATGCAGATAACGGTATCCTAACAGTGCAGGCGGTGACCGCTGTGGCGCTGACCCAGGCCCAGTCTGCCCGTCTGACCGAAAAGCTGTCAAAGCAGACCGGTAAGACTGTGGAGCTTGTGAACCGGGTAGATCCCCAGGTTCTGGGCGGTGTCCGTCTGGACTACGACGGCAAGCGGGTGGACGGAACGGTGAAAATCCGTCTGGACACCATCGGCAATATGCTGAAAAATACCGTACTATGAGAGTAGGTAGATTATGGAACTGAAACCCGAAGAAATAACAAAAATTATCCGTAGTCAGATCAAGAACTACGAAGCAAAGCTGGAAACCAGCGAAACCGGCGTTGTCATCCTGGTGGGTGACGGCATTGCAAAAGTCTCGGGCCTTGAAAAATGTATGGCAGGCGAATTGGTGGAATTCCCCAACGGTGCCTACGGTATGGCCCAGAACCTGGAGGAGGATACCGTTTCTGTTGTTATCCTTGGCAATGACAGCGGCATTAAGGAAGGCGATACAGTCAAGCGCACCGGTAAGGTGGTATCCGTGCCTGTTGGCAAGGGGATGATCGGCCGTGTTGTCAACGCCCTGGGTGAACCCATCGACGGCAAGGGCACGATTGATGCAGAAGCTTACCGACCCATTGAAATGCCCGCACCCGGCATTATTGAAAGAAAACATGTCAGCCGTCCTTTGCAGACCGGTATCAAGGCGATCGACGCCATGATCCCCATCGGCAGAGGTCAGCGTGAGCTGATCATTGGCGACCGGCAGACCGGTAAATCCACCATTGCCACCGATACCATCCTCAACCAGAAGGGCAAGGATGTAATCTGTATCTATGTGGCCATCGGGCAGAAGCGTTCCACCGTCGCACAGGTGGTTGAGAGCCTGACGGTAGGCGGCGCTATGGACTACACTGTTGTAGTCTCTGCAACGGCTTCTGAGCTTGCACCTATGCAGTACATTGCCCCCTATACCGGCTGTACGATGGGTGAACACTTTATGCTGGAGGGCAAGGATGTGCTGGTCATTTACGATGACTTAAGTAAGCACGCCGTGGCATACCGTGCCATCTCCCTGCTGATCCGCCGTCCCCCCGGACGGGAAGCCTACCCTGGCGACGTTTTCTATCTGCATTCCCGTCTTTTAGAGCGTGCTGCCCAGCTGTCTGATGAACTCGGTGGCGGCAGTCTGACGGCTCTGCCGATCATCGAGACCCAGGCAGGTGACGTTTCTGCATACATCCCCACCAACGTCATTTCCATTACCGACGGCCAGATATTCCTGGAGACCGAGCTGTTCAACGCCGGCATTATGCCCGCTGTGAACCCCGGTATTTCCGTTTCCCGTGTTGGCGGCGATGCCCAGATCAAGGCAATGAAGAAGGTGGCAGGCTCACTAAAGCTGCTGTATTCTCAGTACCGTGAGCTGCAGAGCTTTGCCCAGTTCGGTTCTGACCTGGACGCAGACACCAAGGCACGTTTGGCTCTCGGCGAGCGGATCGTGGCAGTGCTCAAGCAGAAAAACAATGCCCCCGTAGAGGTTGCCCATCAGGTGTGCATCCTGTACGCAGTCACAGGCGGCTACCTAAACAACATTGAAGTAGATAAGATCGCAGAGTTCGAGCTGCGCCTGCGGGAATATATGGATAACAACCATATGGATGTGCTGGAAGCCATCCGCACCACCGGCAAGCTGGAGCAGGATACAGAAGCAGGTCTTAAGACTGCGCTGGAGGCTCTGCTGAAGGAATTTGTCATTACCGAGTGAAGGAAGGAGGCCTCCAATGGCTGGCGTTTCCACAAAAGAGATCAAAACCCGGATTCGCAGTATGGAATCCACAAAGCAGATCACAAAAGCCATGGAGATGGTGGCTTCCTCCAAGCTGCGCCGGGCGCAGGCACAGGTGGTCGCATCCCGGCCCTATTTCCAGCTGCTTTCCGATGCGATCTCCAAGATTGCATCCACCGGTCAGGACTTTTCCTCTCCCTATTTGACAGTCCGTCCGGTGAAGAAAACTGCTTATATCGTCATCGCAGGTGACCGTGGCTTGGCAGGCGGCTATAACAGCAATCTCTTTAAGCTGGTTATGTCTGAAATAGAAGGGAAGGACGCAGCGGTCTTGCCCATCGGCAAAAAGACTGTTGACTACTTCCGCTCCCACGCTGTCCCGGTCCTCACCGCGGACTATGCCCTGGCAGAGGACATCACCTTAGGCGATTGCTTCACATTGGCAAAAAGCCTGTGCAAGCAGTTTTTAAGCGGCGAGTTCCATGAAATTCGCATCGCTTATACCAATTTTGTTTCTGTATTATCCCAGACACCTGATACCCGGACTCTACTGCCCCTGCAGCCGGAGGAAAACCGGAATACAGGCAGTAGCGACATTCTCTATGAGCCGGACAGCGCTTCCGTATTTGAGCGCATTATTCCGGAATATCTGGGCGGCGTCCTCTATGGCGCACTGTGCGAAAGCCGAGCATCCGAGCAGGCCGCAAGACGGATGGCTATGGACTCAGCCACACAAAACGCCGAGGATATGATCGCAGACCTGAGCCTGCAGTTCAACCGGGCAAGACAGGCTGCCATCACCCAGGAGATCACAGAGATCGTCGCCGGTTCAAATTAATTGTGTCATTGCGAGGAGCGTAGCGACGTGGCAATCTCCCGGATAAATGCAGTGACATTCTACTAAAGTAAGGAGTTGAATCCAATGTCCAATAATAAAGGAACAGTGATCCAGGTTATGGGTCCTGTTTTGGATATCCGTTTCCCGGATAATGCGCTGCCGGAGCTTTTAAGCGCCATCCGGATCGAAAACGGCGAAAATACCATCGTTGCAGAAGTTGCCCAGCACATTGGCGATAATGTGGTTCGCTGCATCGCTATGAGCTCTACCGACGGCCTGCAGCGGGGAATGGAAGCCATCGACACCGGCGCACCCATTACCGTGCCCGTTGGTGACGAATGTCTGGGTCGTGTGTTTAACCTGCTGGGCCAGCCTATCGATAACGGCGCACCCGTGCAGGCACAGGAGCAGTGGCCCATCCACCGTCCCGCCCCCTCCTATGAGGAGCAGCAGCCGGCAACAGAGATCCTGGAAACAGGCATTAAGGTCATCGACCTGATCTGCCCCTACGCAAAGGGCGGTAAGATCGGTCTGTTCGGCGGTGCTGGCGTGGGCAAGACAGTTCTGATTCAGGAGTTAATCTATAACATCGCCACTGCACATAACGGTTATTCCGTGTTCACCGGTGTTGGCGAGCGTACTCGTGAGGGTAACGACCTGTATAATGAAATGACCGAATCCGGCGTTATCAATAAGACCGCCATGGTCTTCGGCCAGATGAACGAGCCTCCCGGAGCCCGTATGCGTGTTGGCCTGTCCGGCCTGACAATGGCAGAGTACTTCCGTGATGTGAAGCATCAGGATGTGCTGCTGTTCATCGATAATATCTTCCGTTTCACCCAGGCTGGCTCCGAGGTTTCTGCGCTGCTGGGCCGTATGCCCTCCGCCGTTGGCTACCAGCCGACCCTGGCAACAGAAATGGGCGCACTCCAGGAGCGTATTACTTCTACCAAGAACGGTTCTATCACCTCTGTTCAGGCAGTTTATGTGCCTGCGGACGACCTGACGGACCCCGCCCCTGCAACTACCTTTGCCCACTTGGATGCTACCACCGTTTTGGACCGTGGCATCGCATCTCTGGGTATCTACCCGGCAGTTGACCCCCTGGACTCCACCTCCCGGATCTTGAGCGCCGATGTGGTAGGCAGAGAACACTACGAAACTGCCCGTGCTGTCCAGAGCATCCTCCAGCGCTATAAGGAGCTGCAGGATATCATTGCCATTATGGGTATGGACGAGCTGAGCGAGGAGGACAAGCTGACCGTTAACCGCGCCCGTAAGGTGCAGCGCTTCTTGTCCCAGCCCTTCCATGTTGCGGAGCAGTTCACCGGCTATCAGGGCAAGTATGTGCCCCTGAAGGAGACCATCCGCAGCTTTAAGGAGATCATCGAGGGCAAGCACGACGAAATTCCCGAGTCTTACTTCCTCTACGCCGGCTCGATCGACGAAGTAGTGGAAAAATGGAAGGGTGAGAGCAAATGAACAGCTTTTCCCTGAAGATCGTCACCCCGGACGGCCTACTCTTTGACGGCACTGCCCAGGAGCTGATCGTCCGCACCACCACCGGCGACTTAGGCTTCCTTGCCGGACATATAAACTGTGTCGCACCCCTTGGTATGGGTCGCGCCACCGTGCAGATTGACGGCAAAAAGCGCTATGCAGCCTGCATCGGCGGTATGGTTTCTATGATGGACGGTCAGGTGACCTTAGTCCCCACCACCTTCGAGTGGGCGGACGCCATCGATGTTTCCCGTGCGGAAAGATCCGAGCAGCGGGCAAACAAGATCCTGAAGGATAGTAGTGCCAGCGATACGGAGCTTCATATGGCAGAAGCACGCTTAAAGCGCGCCCTGATCCGCAAATCCGTCGCAAGCTACAAATAACAATGTAGGGGCGGCAACCTGCCGCCCGCAAAACCGACGAAATGTAGGGGCGGCAACCTGCCGCCCGCAAAATAACCCAAAATTATACAGGCGGCAATCTGCCGCCTGTATAATTTTTATACATTTACATATTCTCAAAATCTGGCATATCGTATGCTGTGTCCAATTTAATTGGGTTGTTTTCAATATATTCCCACACAGCACGATATCCTTTATCATTTCGTATTACCCGATCAATAAATGATTTTTGCCAAATAGATTGACCGATTTGCATAGAAACCCACCGTTTCATATGTCCAACAACGGTTGAAACCGTAGGGGCGGCAATCTGCCGCCCGTCCTCATCGGTATTGATGGACAAAATCATATGAATGTGATCTGGCATAACGCAATATTTATCCACGGACAAGGCAGGGTAATGGTTTGGGATTTGTAAAATTGCCGTTTCGACAATGCGCCCAACAGGAGATAACGGCGGGCGGCAGGTTGCCGCCCCTACATTCCACAGGATCGGTTTTCTGCCGTCAATGCAAATTGTGATGAAATATGCTCCGGGAGTAGCGTAATCATATTCCGCAATACGAATAGATTTGCGTTGAGGAATTTCTTTTTTAGCAGAATAAAACACTCTGCAATTTTCCTCCTCGTCCGGACTTCCTACCGATCCCGTACAAAACAGCCCATACAAGCTGCCTGCCCGGTTTTCGATCGCCTCATAGGGATGCCCTGTTTTTTCTCCAATGTTGGGGTAATCTCCAAACTGCCGCGCAGTTTTCAAAATTTCCCGGCCCTTGTCATTAAGCGCCAAAACCCTTGCATAAGGGGCAGATGCTTCCATCATTTCCCGGTCAAGACCCAAAAAGGCAC
>JAZQDL010000048.1:0-6488 GCA_045546835.1 Faecousia sp. | reverse complement strand
GACTGGGAGCAGGATGCGCCTATGATCGTGGCAGATGTGAACAAGGTTGCCGGACAGGAGATCCGGGCGCTGCCCTTTGTTCACTGGTGGACCTTCCTTTCCTGGTTTCACGCCGTTGGAGAGGGGCAGCTTAGCACGGTGGTTTCCATCCGGGACAAGCTCCGCCGGGGAAAGAAGCTGGAAGGCTGGGAAAAGGATTTCTACCGGGACAACAAAGAGGCGGTGGACATCCGCAAACGGTATTCAAAGGAGGAATTGGAGGAACAGGAAAAGTTGATTAAGTTGTTGGATTGCTAAGAAGACAGAGGTCAAGGGAGCTATGAAGAAACTGCAAGCGTGGGGACAGCATACTTTCTCACCGACGAGAAAGTATGCAAAGAGTCGCCGAGGACCTCCCGTATGGTCCTCGGACTCCCCAGACGGCCTAAGGGGAAAGCGGATTGGATTTGCAACTTCCAGCATTTTCTCCGCTTCCCCCTTAGGAAACCCCTTGTTGGCTTGCTGTTGATCGCATTTTGACGATCAATGGCTTTTTTGACAATCTAAGACCGGTAAGAGCCGGTCAGAAAGGAGGAACAATGAAGAAGAATTACGGTTCAACAAAATATATGCTGGAAGTGGATACTCAAATCGACGATGGTGCAATTCTTGACACCACGGTGCTGATGGCAGGACTGGAAAAAGCAGTTACAAGGGTAAAAAAGCAGCTGGTTGACACCTTCAGCACCGCAGGCAAGGAAGCGGACGGCTTTCATCAGTCCCTGAGCAGGTCGATGAAAACCCTGCAGGCGGACACGCAGGAAATGAAGGCAGCCTTTGCCCAGGCGGCAGAGCCACTGGGAATGGTGCTAATCCCTGCGCTGGATCAGGTGGTCCGGAAAGTCACTGTGGTGGCGCAGAGTATCGGGATCGTGCTGAGTACCCTAATGGGGTTTGATACAGCAACAAAGAAAGTAAAGGAAGTAACCAACGCGGAGGAGTCCCTGAAAAAGACATCCGTTTCTGTCGCTTCCGCAGCAAAACGAAGCTTAGCCGGCTTCGATCAGATCAACCGTCTGGACAGTCCGGGCGGCAGGTCCGGAGGTGCAGCGGACACCGGCTCGGTAAATATACTGCCTGAAACAGTGAACGATACCTTATCCCCACAGGTCCAGGCAATGGTAAATAAGATCATGGCATTTCTTGCACCGGTGCTGCAGATCGATTTTACCCCCTTGAAAACAAGCCTGCAGTCGCTGGGAGAGGCACTGTCCGGATTGGGAAGTATTATTTCTGAAAGCCTTGCGTGGGCTTGGTTTGAGATACTGGTTCCCTTGGGCACTTGGATCATTGAGGAAGCCGGACCGGTGGCGGTGGGTGTGCTCACTGCGGCTTTTCAGGCCTTAGGAAATGCACTGTCACCGGTGCTGCAGGGGATCAAGAACCTTCAGGTCTATTTAGAACCGGTGGTGCAATTCATCGGCCAGACCGTTGTGATCATACTGGAGGCATTGCAGCAGCAGTTTCAGAAAGTGGCGCAGGTATTCACCGAAAAGGGTGTGGATATTCAGGCGACCTTCCAAGCAATTGGTCAGGTGGTATCTATTCTGTGGACACAGATACAACCGACCCTTGAACGGATAAGAAGTCTGTGGGTGGGTGTAATCGATTCCTTAGGCACGAGCATCAGCGGCCTGATCCGCGTGGTGACGGAAGTGTTTAACGGCGTGACTACATTGATTGCCGGTGTACTGAGCGGAAACTGGCAGCAGGCATGGGATGGACTAAAGAAGATCTTCGTAGGCTTTGTCAATGGCGTGATCGGTGCAGTGAACGGGATGATCCGTGGGGTGGTTAATGGAATCAATTCCATCATCCGCGCCCTGAATCAGGTGCGGTTTACACTTCCCAACTGGGATGTGCTGGGAAATCTGGCTGGAAAAAGCTATGGGATCAGCCTGGGTACGATCACAGCACCGCAGATCCCGTATTTGGCGAAGGGTGCGGTACTGCCTGCCAACCGGCCCTTCTTGGCAATGGTAGGTGACCAAAAGCACGGAACCAACGTAGAAGCGCCCCTTGCGACCATTCAGGAAGCTGTGGCGCTGGTAATGGATGATATGATCGCCAGCAATATGGCAGGTCAGGAGATGATCGTAGGCGTTTTGCGGGAGCTTCTGGAAGCTGTTATGGGAATTCGTGTAGGCGACGAAGTGATCGGCAGAGCAGTACAGCGGTATAATCGCAAAATGGCTGTGGTGAAAGGAGGATATGTATGAACACCATAACAGAACTTTATAAAATCGACGGAAAACCTATGCTTGCTCCGGATGCAGGTGTGGAAATGTCCTTTGAGGACCTGGATGCATCCGATTCCGGGCGGGACGAAAGCGGCGTGATGCACCGTATCGTGGTGCGGCACAAGGTGGGTGTGTGGAATTTCTGCTACAGCCACCTGACACAGGAAGAATATGCTTATATGCTCAGCATCCTGCCGAAAGCAGGGTGCTTTTTGTTTACCCATCCTAAGTTAGAGGATTGTACCCAGCAGGAGAGCTGTATGGCGTATTTGTCCGGCTACAGTATTTCGTGGCACTCGGCAAGGACGAAGGATTTTAGAAATCTAAAGTTCTCTATCATTGCCTGCTGATAAAGGAGGTAGAAAATGATACGACATTTATTGGTATTACCCGCCGGAGAAGAGCTCTTCTCCGGCGTGGTTGGTGAAAACGCCATCAGCAGCGTTACTGTGACCGGGTGTGTCAACAGCGAAGAGGAGCTGACACCCGGAGCAGTTTGTGCAAATATGCTGGAGGCAGATGTTATTGTGCAAAAGCCCCTTTCCCTGAGCGCAGGGGAGGAAGTGGTCCTCTATACTGTATCCGACAGCGGTGAGCGGAAACAGGAAGGAATCTATATTGCGGAAAAACCGGAATGGGAGAGCGCTAACCGATACAAGCTGACTGCCTATGACCGGGTGAGTAAGCTTGATAAGGACCTGACAAGCTGGCTGGCAAACTTAAGTGGCTGGCCATACCCCCTTTTGGATTTTGCAAGTATGGTCTGCTCAGAATGTGGTCTGGAACTGATCACCCAAGAGATCCCAAACGGAGATTATCAGGTGCAGCCTTTCTCCGCAGAGGGGATCACCGGTCGGCAGCTGATCCAGTGGGTGGGACAGGCAGCAGGCCGGTTCTGCCGGGCGACCAAGGATGGACAGATCGAATTTGCCTGGTATGCGAAAAGGGGAAAACATATAGGACCGGGCAATGCGATTGGACAGGATTACTATTTTCTGGATAGTCTCAGCTTTCAAGACTATCGGACAGCTCCAATAGAAAAAGTGCAGATCCGGCTGACGGATGAGGATGTGGGTGCGGTCTATCCGGACGATCCGGAAAAAACCAATGCCTACATCCTTTCCGGAAATTACCTGCTGACAAATGCAGATGCCCAGGAGCTGGAAACGATGGCGCAGAACCTGTTTGAGGAGCTTAAGGATATTGCCTATACGCCCTGCAAAATAGAGGTCCCTGCAAGCGCAGCAGTAGAAGCGGGCGACATTATAATGGTCACAGATAAAAACGGCAGGTCCATCACAGTCTATGTGATGGACCGGACGGTTACCGGTCAGCGATGCAAACTGGAATGTACCGGTAGTCCCCGCCGGGACAGCGTTATGGCGGTGAACGAGCAGACCTACAAGGCACTGTCCGGAAAGGTGCTGGAGCTGCGGGCGGATATTGAAGGTCTGAAAGCAGAGCATCGCGATGCTCTGGGGAATCATTCCAGTCTTGCGGTGACGGTGGAAGGCATTGCTGCAGAGGTGTCCCGACAGCAGACAAGCGAGGGAAATATTCTGCAGCAGCTGTCCCAGCTTCAGCAGACAGCCGGGGAAGTGACCCTTACGGTGCAGAGCTTGCAGGAAAACGGCGTCAACAAGGTACAAACCGAAATGGGCTATACCTTTGATGACAGAGGTCTGCAAATCAGCCGTGCAGATGATGATATAAGCAATCTGCTGGATCATAGCGGAATGTATGTTAAAAGCAACCAGGACACTGTGCTGCAGGCGAACAATGATGGCGTGCAGGCAATCAATATCACTGTGCGCAATTACCTGACTGTGGGCAAACACGCCAGATTTGAAACTTACAATGACGGCAGCAACACCAGTAAGCGCACAGCCTGTTTCTTTACGGGAGGTTAAGATATGGTAACAGGATTTAGTATCGGCATTACACAAAACAGTCAGAATGCTGCAAGCAACAAGTCTAATGTGACAGTGGCACTGACGATCACCTGGAACGGAGGTTCTTACAATGCAACCGGAAATGCTGCAGGCGTGTTGAACATTGACGGCACAGACTATAGCTTTACCGCAAAATTCAACACAGCGCAAAAGACCAGCGGCAGCGAGGTGATTTTCAGTAAGACCCTGGACATTCCCCATAGCGCAGACGGCAGCAAAAGCCTGAGCTGCAGCGCAAGCTTTGCCACCGGAACAGGGGTAGGCACAGTAACAGCCTCAGCAACAAAAATGCTGACGCAGATCCCCAGAGAAAGCACCATTGGCGCAACAGATGCCAATATCGGCGCCACATCGGTGATTTCGGTCAGCCGGAAAAATGCTGCCTATACCCACTGTATTTCTTATTCCTTTGGGAATTTGAAGGGCTATCTGGCAGACGGAAGCGGAACGCTTTCCAATACGGAAGTCAAGCTGTCGGAAACCAGCCTTTCTTTCCTAATACCGGAAAGCTTTTATGCCCAGATTCCCAATGCCGAATCCGGCATCTGCAAGCTGTCGGTAAAGACTTATTCCGGAAATACCCAAATCGGTACAGAAAAGAGCTGTACCTTCACGGTTAAAGCCCCGCTGGAAAGCTGCTGCCCGGAGGTCAGCGGTACGGTAATAGATATAAACGAAACGACTGTGGCACTAACAGGCGATGCCAATAAGCTGGTGCGGGGAAAGTCAACAGCACAGTGTACCATTGTGGCGCAGGCAAAAAACGGCGCTTCCATAAAAAGTAAGCATATTGGCGGCGTAGAGGTGTTCAATGATCCTCATACCATTGAAGGTGTGGAAAGTGGGAATATCAGCTTTTCTGCTGTGGATACACGAGGCTATACCGGCAAATTTGAAAAAACAGTGGAAATGGTGGAATATGTGTTTTTGACCTGCAATGCAGAAGTGGCACGAACCGATCCCACCAGTGGCAATGGGACGCTGACCATCAGCGGAAATTATTATAACGGGTCATTCGGTGCGCAGGATAACGACCTGCAGCTGGAGTGTCAGGTGGAAAGCGGTAAGATTGAAAATATAGAGCGCAGGATCGAGGGAAACCGATATTTTATAACAGCAAACCTCAGTGGGATGGACTACAGGACATCCCATACCCTTACAGTCACTGTACAGGACAAGCTGATGTCACTTACCAAAACCCCGGAATTGGGAAAGGGTATCCCGGTATTTGACTGGGGAGAACAGGATTTTAACTTCAATGTGCCGGTAAATGCAAATGGTGTCTTTATGAGCGGCCGGTATGTACACGGGGTCAATTTACTGGGCATACAGACTGAGCTTAGCTGTTTTGACGGAACAGGGAAGGGCAGACAGACCTTTTTCATCACAGGCTGCGCAAACGGTCTGCCGGTCCACGGGCTTGTTGGAGTGTGGTTGGAGGATGGCAGCACCTTCATTTCCGGCACGGGCATAGCCTCTGCCACCTCTGACAATGAAGCCGGGCAGGTAAACATCGTCTTTGATGCGACACCCTGGGATTCGTTTGCAGTCGTATCAAACAAACCATTTCAATTTGTATAAATAATGTCAATAAAATATGGGAGGAAAATAAATGTTAATAACAAAAAAACTGACAATTGATTTAGTAAATCAGTCGTCTTTACAGAATTCGATTGATGCAGTCCGGTGTGATTCCAACACCCGGGCAGTGGAGGCTACGCTGACGGTCGAGGGTATGCCTTGGGAGCCACCTGAAGGAACTACTGTTTCTGTGGCTTTCAGAAAGCCGGACGGAAATAAGGGCTGGTACGATCAGCTTCCGGATGGAAAGAAAGCCTGCACGGTTGCCGGCAATGTGGTCACAGCAATTCTTGCACCGGAGGTGCTGACAGCACCGGGGCAGGTTGATGCAGCTATCGTATTCCAGGATGCAAATATGAACCAGCTCTCTACCTTCAGCTTTATTGTCAAGGTAGCGCCGAACCCAGCTGCCGGCAATGTGATCTCCAACAGCTACTACAAGTACTCCACAATGGCAGATGTGAACGCCGCGATGGAATTGCTTGATAATACTATTGCTGAGCTGGAAAGAGCGAAAGCCAACGGCGAGTTTAAGGGCGAAAAAGGCGACAAGGGCGAGAAGGGCGACAAGGGTGAAACCGGTGCGCAAGGTTCTCAGGGTGAAAAAGGCGACCCGGGGGAGGTCAATATTGATGATAGCGCTGTTGGCGCTGATGCTTGGTCCAGCAAGCATATA
>JAZQDL010000047.1:0-1755 GCA_045546835.1 Faecousia sp. | reverse complement strand
TAGCAAAGCCCTCCGTATATCTTTCTTACAGGGTCACGCCGTCCTTGAAGATGGCAATTTCCTCGCAGCCGTTTACTTCGTTCTTGGTCTGCTCGCCGTTTGCCACCCGGATAATGTAATCCAGCAGGTCGTCGGTCAGATTCTTGCCCTCCAGCAGACCGGAGGCATCGAAATCGATCCAGCCGGACTTGCGGGTAGCAAGGCTGTTGTTGGTTGCGATCTTCACCGTGGGGATGCCGGTGCCCAGAGGTGTGCCTCTGCCGGTGGTAAACAGAATGATATGTGCGCCTGCAGCCATCAGGTTGGTAACCGCCACGATGTCATTTCCCGGACCATTTAAGAGGGACAGGCCGGGCTTTGTGACCCGGTCACCGTAGGTCAGCACATCGGTAACGGGAGCAAGGCCGCCCTTCTGGATGCAGCCCAAGGACTTTTCTTCCAGGGTGGTGATGCCGCCAGCCTTATTGCCGGGGGAGGGGTTTTCATAAACCACCTGATTATGGCGGGTATAATAGTCCTTAAAATCGTTGATAAGGGCAACCGTCTTGTCAAAGACCTCCCGGCTAACACACCGTTTCATCAGCAGATGCTCTGCGCCGAACATTTCCGGAACTTCTGTCAGCACGCAACGGCCGCCCATAGCGGTAAACCGGTCACACAGACGGCCTGCCAGAGGATTGGCAGTAATGCCGGAAAAGCCATCACTGCCGCCGCACTTCAGGCCGATCACCAGCTTGGAAAGAGGCAGCTCCACCCGCTCGTATGTAGCGGCGTGGGCCTGCAGCTCGCGGATCAGCTTTACACCCTCGGCGATCTCATCCTCGTGCTCCTGTGCGATCAGGAATTTTACCCGACGGTCATCCCAGGAACCCAGAACGGTCTTAAACAGAGGAATGTTGTTGTTCTCGCAGCCCAGACCCAGCACCAGCACACCGCCGGCGTTGGGGTTATTGATAATGCCCCGGAGAACCAGCTGGGTCATCGTCTGATCGTCACCTAACTGGCTGCAGCCATAGGGGTGAGCAAAATACTTTGCACCGGTGAGCTTTGCCAGCTTTTCAGCAATCTTATTGACACAGCCAACTGTATTGACGATCCATACATCGTTACGGATGCCCACCTGACCGTCTTCTCTGAGATAACCCATAAAGGTGGGAGAAGGAATGCTCTGGCGGGTCAGATCGTCCGGCTCGTAGCGATACTCGATCTTTCCGGACAGATTGGTAGCAAGGTTGTGGGTATGTACCTGCTCGCCTACAGCAATGTCAGCAGTGGCGTGACCGATGGGGTTTCCGTATTTGATCACATTTTCGCCGGCCTTAATGGGGCGGATGGCATACTTGTGACCGGTTTCCAGCTGAACCTCAACGTTATCAGATTTGTGTATTAACATACTTGTTAACCCCTTCGTACAGGAAGGTCAGATCCTGACCCCAGATGCTCTCGTTTGCCAGAATGTCTGCAACTGTTGCAGTCTTCATATACTCTGCGATCTCAGGAACATCATTGACCATATCGGTGCGGTAGAAGTCGATGAGCTTTGCAAAAGCCTTTAAGAGGTTCTCAGGCATCTTGTTGTAGCGCTTGATGTACTCCAGAATGGAGGGCAGTACACGAACCTGGAACTTGCTGACGGAGTTCAGGGCGATAGAGGTGCAGAAGTGCTTGATGTAGGGGTTCTTGAAGCGGGTGATCACATCGTTTGCGTAGCTGACCAGCTCTGCTTCGGGCAGATCCAGCGTGGGGATGATCTCC